>CAUQQW010000088.1:0-8695 GCA_963520365.1 uncultured Kingella sp. | reverse complement strand
TTCAAAACCTTTGACCTCTTTTAAAGCCTTATAGGATAAGGTTTGTAGGGGTTTTTAGCACCTTTTTTGTCCTATATTCCTTTTAAAACAAGTGGTTATATTTGCAAAAATGGCTGGTTTTTCCCTTAAAAACAGGGAAAATTCCCACTTCATTCCCACCCGCTGGAATTTTTTGGGCGGCTTGCTGCTTTTTCGTGCCGGGCGGCTGTATTTTTGGGTTGTGTTGTTTGCGCAATAAAATTGCGTAGAAAAAATAAGGGGCTTAGGAAGCAAAGTCACCAAAAATAGTGGTAAGCTTCTGAAATGAAAGTGATAATCTTCTGAAATGAAATTAAAAAACAAGTATCAAAAGTTCAGCAAAATTTCTGAACCACAATTTCGTCAAATTCTACGGCTATTTGCCTTGGATTTGACTGCTTCTGATACTGCCAGATTAACTGGCATCAGTGTCAGAAGTATCAATACGCTATTCTTGAAATTACGGCAACGGTTAGCTGCTGAATGTGAGCAACAAACTCCTTTTGATGGTGTTGTGGAACTTGACGAATCCTACTTTGGTGCGAAGCGTATTCGTGGCAAACGCGGACGCGGTGCTGGTGGTAAAACCATCGTCTTTGGGGTACTCAAACGGGGCGATAAGGTCTATACGGAAATCGTACCCGATGCCTCCAAAGCCACGCTACAAAAGGTTATACGCGGACATATCTCCATTGAGAGCGTCATCAATACTGACGGATGGCGCGGTTATCATGGTTTGATTGATATGGGATTTGCAAAGCATTTTAGGGTGTATCACGGGCAAAATGAGTTTGCTCATGGAGCGCAACACATTAACGGTATTGAGTCGTTTTGGAGTTATGCGAAACACCATCTGATACACAACATGGTGTAGCAAAACATACGTTTTACTTGCATCTGAAAGAAACCGAATTCCGCTTCAATCACAGGCATGATGATTTGTACCAAAGTACTGCTGAAAATGTTGCGGAATGATCCTTTAAAATGATTTTTTCTTCCTAAGCCCCTTAGGTTTACAACTCTATTTGCCGCAATACACGGCTTGCATGGGCTGGTTTCCAGTCGCCCTTGTTGGCTTTGGTGGCGTGCCATTTGCGGGCAACGTGTTCAAATGTGTTGATTACACGCTTTTGCTGCTCTCGTGCTTGCTGTTGCTGGTGTGTTTTAGGATTGATGCCTTGCGATAGTAGCAGCTTGATTTTATCGCGCTCCATACGGGCGGCTTTGAGCGATAGGGCGGGATATGTGCCAAGGTGCTGCATATCCTACTTTTTGTTGAAGGTGTATTTGATGCGCCAGTATCGCCGCCCTTTGGCGTCTATTTGTAGGTACAAGCCTCCGCCGTCTGATAGCTGGATAGTCCCCCTATCAGGGGGCGGCGTGTGTTTGCATTGGCTGTCTGTGAGCTTCATTTAGGTACAACGCTGGTTAAAAAGGGTGGTTTAAAGGGGCGGTTTAGGGTGGTTTTTAGGTTTTGTACCTAAAATTGTACCTAAATTGCCATGCGCACGATGGCAACAATTAAAACACGCTAGGAAGTAAAAAACCGCCTAAACCTTGATGGCTAGGCGGTTTTCGTTTTCCTTGCGGTTAGCTAAAAATAGCTAGAAAACATTGTTTGGTGGAGGCGGGGGGAATTGAACCCCCGTCCGAAAGTCCTCTACAAAGCGTTCTACATACTTAGTTGTGTCAACTTGGAAATCTTATTTCTATCGCGCCGACCAACAGGCTTTCAAGAAACCAGTTACCTTAAATCTCGCTCCCTGCCAAGTAACCCGACAGAAAGCCAGCCAATGTGAAATGATGTTGCCGCGGGTTTTATGCCGCACAGCCCATTGGCGAGCTGCTGCAACAGCCTGGCATTAAGCAGCCAGAGCGTAAGTTTCGTCGTTTGCGACTATTTAGATTCAGTGTTTTACGAGTTACTGAAAACTCGGTATGCACGCATTTGCTTCGCAACCCCCGTCGAAACCAAGGTCGCCCCCAAATGAGAAGGCGCGATTATACGCAGTTTGAGGCAGCCTGAAAAGCATCTATAATCCCACAAGGCGGTTTCAGCCAATATTCTGATGACGAAGACTAACATTCAGGCAGCCTGAAACAGCAAAACAGCGTTTTCAGGCTGCCTAGCTCATCACCGCAAGGAGCCAACATGAACGAATTACACCCCGTTTCCGAACTGATGGATGAAGCCCGCTTTTGGGCAATCATCAACCAATCACTTGCCGTTGCCGAAGCCGAAAACGACGACATCGCCGAGCAGCAAGAGACGCAGTTTGCCGCCTTAAAAGCTGCCTTGCTGGCATTAGATTGGCAAGACATCATCGCGTTTGAAAACCGTTTTGACCAACTGCATTTTGCTTCGTATCGGCAGGATTTATGGTGCGTGGCGTATTTGATGAACGGTGGCTGTTCCGATGACAGCTTTGATTATTTCCGCTATTGGCTGGTATCGCGCGGCGAAGCGGTTTTTCAGGCTGCCTTGGCGAACCCCGATAGCTTGGCGGATTATCCGTTTGTAAGCGCAGACAGCGATTACTACGAATTTGAAGACTTTGGCTACGCGGCGCATGAAGCGTTTGAAGAAAAAACGGGCAGCGAAATGAGCGAATATTTGGATAATGCGTTTACCTATCCCGAAATTGAATTTGCATGGAGCGATGAAGAGCCCGAAAGCATGGCGCGCATCTGCCCGAAACTGTTTGCCGAATTTGGCGATGAATGTTTTTAGTCTAAATGGATTTTCAGGCTGCCTTGAATGATTGGGGCAGCCTGAAAAGCGTTTTGGCACGCGCAGGCGTTTTCAGGCTGCCTTTGGCATTCGTTTCCACAAGACAGCCTGAAAACAAGTTTACGGGCTTCTGTGAAACGAAATCGTCCAACACCCTTTATAATGCCGCCCATTCATCAAAAGGAAACACAAATGTACAACGTCAATACCCACGACGTGCGTCGCTTTTTCGCCCACGTTTGGCAACACCGTTTCGCCCCCTTGCAACTGGACGCTCTGCAACAAAAAGCCCTGAGGATTATTGAAGCGCACCCTGAATACGCCCATTATCTTGAAAACATTGAACGCTATTTAGACCACAACTGGACGCCCGAGCAAGGCGAGACCAACCCGTTTTTGCACCTTTCCATGCACCTTTCCATTCAAGAGCAGGTGGGCATAGACCAGCCTTTCGGCATCCGCGCGATACACGCCCAGCTTTGCGCCAAGCATCGTGATAACTGGGTGGCGGCGGAGCATGAAATGATGGATGCGCTGGCGGAAACGCTGTGGGAAGCGCAGCGGTTCAACCGCGGGTTGGATGTGAATAACTATATGACCAAGCTGCGAAAATTGGTGAACTTGGGGCAAGAAGACGAAGCGCGGATTAACCCGCATGAAGTGCCGCAATCCCACAAAATCAGCGAACGCAAATAACAAAGGCAGCCTGAAAATGATTTACCCTTGGCACGAAGCCGCATGGCAACAACTCACGCAACATTGGCACAACCAGCCCAACGCATGGCTGTTTACAGGCAAGGCTGGCACGGGCAAAACCGCATTCGCGCGGCATTTTGCCCAAGCGCTGCTGTGCGAAACGCCGAGCGCGAGCCACCAAGCCTGCGGACAATGCCCGTCTTGCCATTTGTTTTTGCAGGGCACGCACCCCGATTTTTACGTGCTCTCGCCCGAGCAGCCTGAAACCGAAGCGGGCAGCCGCAAGCTGTTGCAAATTAAGATTGATGCCGTGCGCGCGATTTTGGAACCGCTCACGCAATCGTCGATACGCGGCGGGCGGCGCGTGGTGTTGATCAACCCCGCCGAGAGCATGAATATTCAGGCTGCCAACGCGCTGCTGAAAATGCTGGAAGAGCCGCCCGAAGCGGTGGTTTTTCTGCTGGTTACGCACAACCGCGACCGCCTGTTGCCCACGATTAAGAGCCGTTGTCGGCAGATGTTGTTGCCTGAGCCCAGCCAAGAAGTAGCGCTGGATTATTTGCGCGGGCAGCAAATTGGGCAGCCTGAAAACCTGCTGGCGTTTCACAGCGGTGCGCCTTTGTTTGCCCACGCGCCCGAGCAAGATGCCTTGCGCGAAAAATTGCTCGCGCTGCTCGCCGCGCCGCGCCTGCTGGCGATTTTGGATTACGCGGCGGAATACGATAAGCAAAAATTTCCGCTCGCCTTTTTGCTGGATTGGCTGCAAAAATGGCTGATTGACATCGCATTGGCGCAACGCAACATCGCGCCGTTGTATTATCCGCAACACAAAACGCACATCGCGCAAATCGCCAGCAAAACCAATCCCGCCACACTTTTCGCCCTTTCAGGCAGCCTGAAAAGCCTGCACCCTTACGGTTATCACAGTTTAAATGTTAAAATGCAGACCGAATTTTTGCTGTGCGACTATCTGTCTGCCACGCTCAAAAAAAGTTAATCAAAATAAGGAAATATCATGAGTTCAGCCCCACAAGTATCCGCCCAACCTTCTGCCCCCGCCAGCGCGCCAGCGCGCATATTGCAATTGCGCTTAGAAAGTAAACCGATTATCTACGCCAGCTATATGTCGTTTTTGGAATACGGCGGCGTGTTTATGCCCAGCAACGACAAGTTTGCCATGGGCGAAGAAATTTTGCTGGTGTTGGAATTGGTTGGCCCTGCCAAAACCGAAAAATTGTTTATTAAAACCAATGTTTGCTGGATTAACGCCAACCCCAGCGGCAGTGGCCGCCCCAAAGGCGTAGGCTTGGCGTTTGGCTCGGACGAATCGGGCTTAAAAGCCAAAGCCTTGTTTGAAGCGATTTTAACGGGCTTGCTGCACAACGAACGCCCCACCTACACCATGTAAGCGCACATATTTTCAGGCTGCCGCACAACCAGTGGGCAGCCTGAAAAGTTTTCTCTCTCATCATCTTTCAAATCATGCAGTTAATAGACTCTCATTGCCACATCAATTTCCCCGATTTTGCCAACCGCATCCCCGAGCTGCTTGCTAATATGGCGCAAAACCAAGTTGCCCAAGCCCTTGCCATCAGCGTGAGCCGCGAAACCTTTGCCGAAGTGCTCGCGCTTGCCGAAGCGCATGAAAACATCTACGCCAGCGTGGGCGTGCATCCCGATAGCGAAACCGCCGCCGAGTTTTCCGAAGACGAATTGGTGCAACACGCCGCGCATCCGAAAGTGGTCGGCATTGGCGAAACGGGGCTGGATTACCATTGGTGCAGCGGCGATTTGGCGTGGCAGCACAAACGTTTTATCACCCATATTCAGGCTGCCAAGCGCGCGCAAGTGCCGCTGATTGTGCACACGCGCGATGCTGCTGCCGACACGCTCGCCATCCTGCGCGAAACGCAAGCCGAAAAAATCCTGATTCATTGTTTTACCGAAGACACCGCTTTCGCCCAAGCCATGCTGGACATGGGCGGCTATATTTCGTTTTCGGGCATTCTCACCTTTAAAAATGCCAAGGAAATTCAGGCTGCCGCGCAATATTGCCCGCTGGATCGCATTTTAGTGGAAACCGATGCGCCGTTTCTCGCGCCCGTGCCGTATCGCGGCAAACAAAACCAGCCCGCTTATGTGCGCCACACCGCCGAATTCCTCGCCCAACTGCGCGGCGATACGCTGGAAAACATCGCAGCGGCGACCACGGCGAATTTTTATCGTTTGTTTAACAAAGTGCCGCCGATTGCGGCAGCCTGAAAATGGAGCATCGGCGGCTCACCGACAGCGTTGGGCTAGGCGCATAGCCTGTTCAATATACCCGTTGGCAACGCCATTGCTGCTTGATTGGATTGCATTATCGCATTTCAGGCTGCCGTTTATGTTTTGCCAAAAGGCAGCCTGAAACGCCGTTGCTTCAATTACCCAAACCAGTACCCGCAATCCAAGCCCACAAAGGCAGCCTGAAAATGAAACCCGCCCCCATCCTTGCCACTCTACTCGCCGCCTGCGGCATCGCCCCGCAGGAAGCCAAAGTGTCCGATTTCAGCGCATTGCGCGTGCAAGTTGCCAACACGCCCGACGGCAGCACCATCACGCTCACAGGCTTGCTCAACGACAGCGCACTCGGCATCCGCAATGTGCGCATCAGCAGCGACCGCCAACAGCAAACCGCCCGCATCATCGTGCAAAAAACCCTAGCCAGCCGCCAACACACAGGGCAGCTCAACGCACGCTTCGTGCTGAACCACCCCGTGCGCAGCGTGCAATTTGGCGCGGAGCAGCAAACCATTTGGACGGCGAATTAGTTTTCAGGCTGCCTGCCAAACCCAGAAATACCCATAAGCATAATATGACTCCCACCCAAGCCCGCGCCCTCCTGCGCATCCACGCCTGCGAAGACCAAGCCACCACCGCCGAAAACAGTTTCCTGCACAGCCTGCGTCCGTTTTCAGGCTGCCTGAACGTGCGGCATTTGCACGAAATCATCGCCGCCGTGCGCGTGCTGGCGGCAGACTTCGGCGCACAGCAGCCCAGCCACGAAACCGTGAGCCTGTTTTACAGCATCATCTATTGCGCCCGCGCATGGGGGCTGAGTCCGCAAGGCATGCTGCAAACGAACGCCCTGCTCACGCCCGAACAAACCGCCACGCTTGCCGCATGGGTGGAAATCATGGAAGAGACGCTGTACTACCTGCTGCAAGGCTGCGCCGAAGAAGCCTTCACCGCCTACGAAAACTACTGCGCCGAACATCCCGAGCATACGCCGCAGGTAAAATAATCCCGTTCAGGCAGCCTGAAAAACCGTCCAACCTAACCCCATACCAGAAAGTCCCACCATGCCCCCTTCTATTCCGCGCGGCGCCATCATGGCAGACATCGCCGCCCACACGCTCAGCGACGACGACCGCCAACGCCTGCTAGACCCCGCCATCGGCGGCATCATCCTGTTCCGCCGCAATTACCAAAACCCCGAGCAGCTCGCCGAGCTGTGCCGCCAAATCAAAGCCCTGCGCCAGCCCGAACTCATCATCGCCGTCGACCACGAAGGCGGACGCGTGCAACGCTTTATCAACGGTTTCACCCGCCTGCCTGCCATGCGCACGCTGGGCGAAATATGGGACGCGCAAAGCCCCGAAGCCGCGCAATCAGCCGCCGAACAAATCGGCTGGGTGCTCGCCACCGAGCTGGTTGCCTGTGGCGTGGATTTGTCGTTCACACCCGTACTGGATTTGGATTGGGAACGCTGCCCCGTGATTGGCAACCGCAGCCTGCACAGGCAGCCTGAAACCGTTACCGCGCTGGCGCTGGCGCTGCAACGCGGCTTAAACCGCGGCGGCATGAAAAGCTGCGGCAAGCATTTCCCCGGGCATGGTTTTGTGTCGGGTGACAGCCATCTCACCCTGCCGCGCGACGAACGCACATGGGACGCGCTGCAAGATGACCTTGCCCCCTTTGCTGCGCTGGCGACGCAAGGCATGGCGGCCGTGATGCCCGCCCATGTTGTCTATCAAAATATTGACCCCCAGCCCGCAGGTTTTTCTGCCTATTGGCTGCAAACCGTGTTGCGCGAGCAGCTGCGCTTTGATGGCGTGATTTTTTCCGACGACATGACCATGGAAGGCGCGGTGAGCGCAGGCAGCATCAGCCAACGCTGCCAACTTGCCTTTGCCGCAGGCTGCGACATCGCTTTGGTGTGCAACCGCCCCGATTTGGTGGACGAACTGCGCGCCGATTTTATTCCGCCCGAAAATCCCCACCTTGCCGCGCGTTGGCAAAATATGGCCGCCAGCCACCCCCCCGAGCAAGCCCAAGCGACCCTACGCACCGCCGAATTTCAGGCTGCCCAACAGCTCACCGCCCAGCTTGCCACGCCCAAAGACACCGCCAGCGGCGTGCAAGTGGGCGAAGCGATTTAACCGCGCCCCAAGTTTCAGGCTGCCTAATGATTGCGAACGACGGCATAAGGGACAAATGGCACAGATTAAAAATCCAGCAAACACAAAAGCGCATCACGGTTTAATACGTTTTCAGGCTGCCTTTATTATTCCGCTAGAACGTGGCGTCTTGCCGCCACACCCACGCCCCGCAGCCCAAGCATCGCCCCCAACCCCAACCACATCAAGGACAACACCATGAATCTAACCGAAACCCCTGTGAGCAGCACGCCGATTGACGACAGCAGCTTTCTCAAAATCAACCGCGACCAAATCCAACTGCCCAACGGCAACATCCACACCCGCATTGTCGTGCGCCATCCGGGGGCAGCCTGCGTACTCGCCACCACGCCCGATAACCGCGTGGTGCTCGTGCGACAATGGCGATACGCCGCCAACCAAGCCACGCTGGAAATCCCCGCCGGCAAGCTGGACGAAGGCGAAGACCCCGCCGCGTGCGCCCTGCGCGAACTGGGCGAAGAAACGCCCTACACCGCCGAGCGCGTGGAAAAAATCCTAGACTTTTTCAGCGCACCTGGCTTCTGCGACGAAGTGCTGCACCTTTACCGCGCGCGCAACATCACACCCACCAGCAGCCTGCAACCCGATGAAGACGAATTGGTGGAAACCGAGCTTTATAGCCGCGAGCAAATCCGCGAGATGCTGGCTAACGGCGAGTTTAAGGATGGGAAGACGTTGATTGCGTTGCAGTGGTGGTTGGCGGAGTAGGGGGTGAAGTTATCATCCAACCCATTTAATAAGGGGCTGTACTAGATAAGCAGTCATGTTAGACTGCAAAAATGAAGATAAC
>CAUQQW010000087.1:0-8717 GCA_963520365.1 uncultured Kingella sp. | reverse complement strand
CTAAATGTCTTGGTGGGAATTTAGGGGATTTTGGGGAATTTTGCAAAGGTCTCATATTGATAATTGAGCTGACCATAGGCAGCCTGAAAGGATGATTATGACTAGATTACTGATGACTACCGCGCTGGCGTTAAGCCTTGCCGCGTGCCAATCGCCCGCCGCGCCTACGCCTGTTGCGCCGCCATCGCCCGCCCCGCAGCTCACCCAGCCATCCAGCCATGCTGCGCAGGAAAACGCAGGCGTGTTGATTATCTTTTTTGCGCAAGGCAAGGGCGATGCGGTTGCCGCAGCGGCGCAGCAATATGGCGCGGAAGTGATGTACCGCTATCAAGCGATGAACGGCATGGCGGTTCGTTTGCCTGCGGGCAAGGATACCGATGCGGCGATAAAGCATTTTGAAAAGGTGCAAGGGGTGTTGCAGGTGCAGCGCGACCAAGTGATGCAGTTGCATTGATGGGGGCGTGATAAAGGCAGCCTGAAAACGTTGCAATGCGTTTTCAGGCTGCCTTGGCTATTTTTAAAGCCAGCACACGGCTTGCAAGCAAGCCGTAGGGGCGCGGGGTAGGCATTTCAGGCTGCTTAACCATTGCGCCCGCGTGGGTGGCGGTAGGGAAGCTCGGCTGCTCATGCCATCCCTTATCAAACAAGGTGGGCAAGCGAGTTGCCCACCCTACGGGCTATATTAGGCAGCCTGAAAACGTTGCAATGCGTTTTCAGGCTGCCTTTTATTCAGCCGATGATGCTGGGCACAAAGCGGTTAAGGGTATCGCGCAGGACGATGAGTTTACCGTGGAAGAAGTGTCCGCTTTCGGGGATAACGATAAGCGGGATGTCTTGCGCAGCACACCATGCGAGGGGCTTGGCGATGTCCACCACTTCGTCTTTTTCGCCGTGGATGATGAGGGTTTTTTGCCCATCGGGTGCGGGGGGCGTGGGCAGGGAGTAGTGGTTGAGGGCGGCGCCGATGAGCAGCAAGAGGTCGGGCTGGCGCGCTTGGGCGGCGAAGGTGGCGACGTAGCCGCCGAATGAGAAGCCTGAGATGGCGAGTTGGGCGGCGTTGGGGTGTTGGGCGCGGGCGTAATCAATCACGGCGATGCAGTCGTCGGTTTCGCCTTTGCCGTCGTCGTATTGCCCTGCGCTGTTGCCTGTGCCGCGTAGGTTGGGCAGGTAGCAATGAAAGCCCATTTGGGCGAGACATTTGGCGGCGGTTTGGATGACTTTGTTGGTGAACGTGCCGCCTTGGGTGGGGTTGGGGTGGTTAATCACGGCGACGCCGCGTTCTGCGCCTTGGGCGGGGAAGTAGAGTGTTTCTAGGTTGCCGACTGGGCCGTTGATTTGGATAAGGGTGGGTTGTACCATTGGGTTTCCTTTGGGGTTGAGAGTGGGTTTCAGGCTGCTTTTGGCATGATAAGGCAGCCTGAAAACGGGTTAGCTGATGATGACTTTGATGCCCAGCGCAGTCATGGCGATGCCGAGTACGCGGTCTATCCAATGCCCTGCTTTTTGGAAGCGTTGGTTGATGGCGGGCATGGAGAGCAGCAGGGTTACTAGGGCGAACCATGCGAATTGCAGCAGCATCATCCATGCGCCGTAGATGGCGAGTTGCCATGTGGGCATGCTGGGGGATAGGACGATGGTGAAGATGGAGACGAAGTAAACGGGGGCTTTGGGGTTGAGCACATTGCACAGAAAGCCTTTTACCAGCGCGGTTTTGGCGGATTGGGGGGCGGCTTGGGCGGTGCGGATTTCGGTGATTTCGCCTTTGGCTTTGGCGCGGATGCCTTTGTAGCCCAGATAGATAAGGTATGCGCCGCCGATGATTTTAACGGCGGTAAGCAGCCATGCGGCGGAGGCGATGATGGCGGCCATGCCGAGCACGGAGTAGGCGATGTGGATACCTAGACCCAGTGCTACGCCTAGGCTGCTGATGAGTCCGATGCGTCTGCCTTGGGCGAGGGTTTGTTGGGAGATGAAGACGAAATCGGGGCCGGGGGACATGGCGCCTAGGATGTGGATGCCAGTGATTAGGATGAAGCCGTGCCAGAAGGTCATGGGGGATTCCTTGTTTTGGGGGGATGGTGGGGATTGGGGTTTCAGGCTGCTTATTATTTAAGGGGAAGTGGTTGGGGCAGCCTGAAAATGGGTTGGAGCGGCGACGGCTCGTCGCCAACAGTTTATTAAAACATGGCTGGTTTACCAAGATAAGATGTCGGCGAGCCGCCGACGCTCCATTGTGGGTTTGTTTTCAGGCTGCCTTTGTTTACAGGATTAGGCTATCTGAAAATGGGATTTGCGCTTTGTGGTTAGCTTTGAGTGTAGTGTTTACCTTTGCGCCTAATCGCGGCGCGGCGACTTACTTTCTTTGCTTCGCCAAAGAAAGTAAGCAAAGAAAGGCGACCCCGACGTGCAGGTCTGCTTCGCAGACTTCCCTCACTCCGCATCCTTTTTTCGGCGCGTGCAAACTAGCCGTGCTGCGCACGTCGTCGGACAAGCGCACGCTTGTTTCCGAAAAAAGGATGCTGCGTTCGGCTGGACGTAGGGGAGCTGGCGGTAGTCTCAAACGTTTGTGATGGATTAGCCAAATGGGGCAGCCTGAAAATGGGCTTTCTACTTTCAGGCTGCCTTTTTTAGGTGGGCTTTGTGGCAGCCTGAAATGGATATGGAGCGGCGACGGCTCGTCGCCAACAGTTTATTAAAACATGGCTGGTTTACCAAGATAAGATGTCGGCGAGCCGACGACGTTCCATTGTGGGTTTGTTTTCAGGCTGCCTTTGTTTGCAGGATAAGGCAGCCTGAAAACAGATTTGTGCTGTGTCGCAAACATTGTCTGCAATTCGCAATCTGCTTTCCGCTTCACAACTCTGTTTTCTTAGGAATACTGCCTATCAGTAAAGCAACGAAGGCAGCCTGAAAACGAGTTTTTCCCTTCACAACTCACAACAAGCAAAGCACAAGCAACAGCTCGCCATCCGCTTTTCAGGCTGCCTAAAACTGTTCAAACCATGCCAACAAGGTTTGCGGCAGCCAGTGCAGGTGTCCGCGTCCGTTGCCGCTCACGAAGCCTGCGTGTCCGCCGTGTTGCGGTTGCAATAGTTGCACGCTGGGGGAGATGTCGCGGTGTTGGGGCAGGTAGGTGGCGGGGTAGAAGGGGTCGTTTTGGGCGTTAATCAGCAGGGTGGGGATGGCGATGTTTTTTAAATGTGGGTGGGATGATGCGCGGCGGTAGTAGTCGTGGCGGTCGGTGTAGCCGTGCATGGGGGCGGTGTAGGTGTCGTCGAATGCGCCGAGGCTGCGGATGGGGCGGCTGCTGGGTGGGACTTTTTTGAGCAGGGTATGGAGAAAATAGGGGGTGTAGAGTAGGTAGGGGAGTCCGTGTTGCAGGGTGTGGGCGGATGCGGCGAGATTAAAGGGGGTGGAAACGGTGGCGGCGGCGCGTGGCAGGGCGGCGTTGCCATATTCGCCGAGATATTTGGCGAGTACGTTGCCGCCGAGTGATACGCCGACGACGTATAGTGTGGTGTAGCGCTCGGCGAGTTGGGCGAGCATGTGAGCGAGTTCGGGGGTGTCGCCGCTGTGGTACATGCGTTTGGATGAGACGCCGCCGCAGCTGCGAAAGTGTGGGGTTACGCTGTGCCAGCCGTGGGCGTGGGCGGCGTGGGCGAGTTCAACGGCGTAGTGGCTGCGGCTGCTGCCTTCTAGCCCGTGCAGTTGCACGATGCAGGGGGCTTGCGGGTTGGGCGCGTCTAGGAAATCGTAGGCGACTAGGTCTTCGCCGAAGCGGTCGCGGATGAGCTCGCGGCGATAGGCGGGGGCGGGGCGTTGTAGGGTTTTGGCGTAGAGCGTTTCGCGGTTGCCGCCGCGTAGCCATTTGGGGGGAATGGGGTGGATGGGGGAGAAGGGCATGGTGTTGGGGGATTGGGTGGATTGGGTTTCAGGCTGTCTTTTTTTGGGAGCATGGGCAGCCTGAAAATGGGGGCGTTGTTTTGGGGATGGGAACTTGTTTCGCTTGTTTTCAGGCTGCCTATAAGCCTATTGCTTACGATAACAAAGGCAGCCTGAAAACAGATTAAGCAAACGGCAACTGTTTTACATCACGCAACAGTCTTCACGCTATCGCCGTTGTCAAACATCAATGTTTTCTCGGGAAAGCGCAGGGCAGCAAGGCGGTAGTGCGATTGGGTGGGGGCGATGCCGCGTTTGCGGTCGCGCCAGCGTGCGCCAACGGAAAAATCCACGCAGAACACATTTTTGCGCGCGCCGTGCCAGCCATTGGCGGGAACGGTGAACATGCCTTCGCGGTGTTTGGGGACTTGGTTGCTGCTGTGCCAATGCCGCCAATAATGCCCGATCACAACGGCGGCATTGTCTTGATAGTCGTCCCACCACGGATTGCGGATGGAAAAGCGCCAGCGCCCGCCGGCAAAAAAAGGCTCGTGGGCAATTTTTTCTATGCCGCAAGTAATCGCGCGGATAGGATGGCGGCTGCTGCGGTAAACGTCATGTTCGGCGATGGCGTGCATCATGGGCGGCTGCTGGTTGGGGTTTTCCAAGTCGTAGGCGCTTGCGTCGCTTTGGGCGCGGTAGGCGTCGTACCACGGAGCGTGTTTGATGCAGCAATTTAGCTCGTCGTCCCATTCTTGAATCAGCTGAACCAGCGGCGTGGCATTGTCTTGCAGCTTGGCGATGGATTCGGGCAGCCACGCGGCGTGGACAATGCGCAAATCGTTGCGTTGCAAAACCAGCGGTTGCTGGGCGAGAAATTGGGCGAGCGCTTTGGCTTCTTTGCTGTGTTCAGGCTGCCTTTTCCATGGGGCGTAGTTGAGGCTGTCTTTTTGGGCGCGGCATTCAAAAAACCAACCTGAGCCATCTTTGGGTTCGTGCGCGAGCAGGTTGATTTCGTGGTTGCCCAGCACCATAAAAGCGTTGCCCGCGTTGATGGCTTGTTTCGCCCAATTCACCACGGCAGGCGAATCGGGGCCGCGATCAACTAAATCGCCCACAAAGACAAGTTTGCGTCCTTGTGGGTGTTTGCCTGTGTGGGAATAGCCAAGATAGTGCAGCAGGTTTTGCAGGGCTTCAAATTGCCCATGCACATCGCCGATGATGTCCAGCGGACAATTGGGGAGAGATTGGATCAGTGGCATAGTGTTTGTTAAGTTGATTTAAGTGGGCGAATTATAGCATTTTAGCGGTTTTCAGGCTGCCTATTTGCGCGGCAAAAGGATTGATGTAAAATGTAAATTTAATATTTTTTAACCCAACTTTACGAACGGAGCGCATCATGAATAAAACGCTGATTGCCTTGCTGGTTTGCAGTATCGCGGTTTCAGGCTGCAAAAAGTCTAACCGCATTTCAACCGATTCATCTAACAACTCTTCCAACCAATCTGGTTTGATTGTGGACAACAAACACAAGCAAAACGACAACGCCCAAGTTATCCCCGAGCCGAAGCCTGATGATTCGGGCAATAACCACAACGATAACAACAATAACAACAATGTTACGCCCATCCCCACGCCCGAACCGCAACCCACCCCCAAGCCAACGCCCGAGCCGACTCCCAATCCAACCCCCACACCCACCCCAACCCCCAATCCCACCCCAACACCCACTCCCACTCCCACACCTAACAACGCTTCCATGCTCAGCGTGCAATTTACCCCCAGCACGCTGGATTTCCCCAACCCTGAGCGCGGTTTTTATAAATACGCCGCCGACCCAGCCAAGCTGGATGCGTATTACCTCAATTCCATCACGCAACAAGGCTATCGCCTGATTTACACCCCTGCCGATTTATCGCAATGGCGCAACCAAGACTTGCCACAAAGCTATCTCAACGCGCTCAACGACGGCTTTGAGCTGATGCGCCAAGCAGGCGTGAAAGCCGTGTTGCGCTTTGCTTACGACTACGAAGCCTCGGGCAAAGACACCAATCTTGCCCAAGTGAAACGCCATATTGAGCAGCTCAAACCCATCATCAACCGCAATGCCGATGTAATCGCCGTGTGGCAAGGTGGCTTTATCGGCGCATGGGGCGAATGGCATTCTTCTGCCAACGGGCTCAACAGCGATAGCAACAAAAAAGAAATCGCCCAAGCCTTGCTCGCTGCCTTGCCTGCCAATCGCCAGCTCAATCTGCGCTATCCCTATGATTTGATTAAATGGTATGGCACGCCTGCCAGCGCCGAAGATTTCGCCAACAACAGCGAAAAAGCGCGCATCGGCATCCACAACGACTGCTATCTCGCCAGCATTGACGACACAGGCACCTACCAACCGCGCCACGATCAAACCATTGAAGCGCAACGCATGTTCACCCGCCAGCACGTTCAATACACATCGTTTGGCGGCGAAACCTGCGCGCCTGTTGCCAACGCCCGCACCACTTGTTCCGACATCTTGCGCGAAGGCAAAGAATTCCGCTTGGCGTATCTGAATTACGACTACCACGAAACCTTCATCGACGGCTGGACAAAAGAAGGCTGCATGGCAGATGTGCAAAAAAATATCGGCTATCGCATAGAGCTGAGCCAATTCCAAATCAGCAGCCAAGCCAACGCATCAGGCAGCCTGAAATGGGCATTGAAACTGAGCAACCAAGGCTGGGCGCGCCCCATCAATCCGCGCAATATCGTAGTGCGCTTCACATCCAGCAGCGGCAGCAGCAAAGACGTGGTGTTGGAAAACACCAACCTGCGCACGCTGGATTCTGGCGCGAGCGCCCAATGGGAAGGCACGCTTACCCTGCCTAATTTGAGCGCAGGCGAATACAGCGTTTCGCTGGGCGCGCCCGATCCCGATGCACGCCTTGCCAGCAACACGCGCTTCTCGTTGCGCTTTGCCAACGCCGATTCGGGCAATGTGCAATGGAATCTGAAAACAGGATTCTTGGATACAGGGCTGAAAGTGAACGTTCACTAAGCCACGCAACAAGGTTTTCAGGCTGCCTCAATAATGCTGTTGAGGCAGCCTGAAAACGTTTTGCATATATGTTTTGCCCAAATTGGATTTGCCATTTTCAGACTGCCGTAATCGGATGGATGATGATTGAAGGCAGCCTGAAAACTATTTTTGCGCCTTGTTTTGAATCTTGCACTCGGGCAGGGCGGCGGGGGTGTAAACGGAAACTTTCATCGGCGTGAGCGCGAATAGTTGCTCAATCTGGCTTTTGCTGCGCTCGCTGGCGCGTTGCAAGATTTGGTCGGCGCAGGCTTGGCGCAGGATTTGTTGCTTGGCGTGGAACTGCGCTTCGCCCAGCACATTTAAATCGGCTTGGTAGAGATTGAGCGCGCCAGTGCGGATGTCGTACACGTCTATTTTGTCTAACTGCACGGATAGAATTTCCACGGGCGGCAGATTGATGATTAGGGTTTGGTTGTCCAAAATTTGGATGTTGCGCTCGGTGAGCTGGTTTAAATCCAGCCCCGCCACCACGCTGCCGCGCGCGGTGAAAATGCCTTTTTGGCTGTCTTGCCAAAGCGCGTACCAATTGCCTTGTTTTTCGGTTTTGATGATGGTGTCAATGTGGTAGGCGGTGCTTTCTAGGCGGTTAAGCTCTTGGATTTGGCGCAACACGCTGGCTTGGTTGATGATTTGATGCGAGCTTTCAGGCTGCGTGATGCGGTGAACCAGCGCGAACAGCGGGGCGCGGTAGTGCCATGCGCTGGCGATTAGGGCGAGAAGGATAAGGATGCGGAAGGTTTTTTTCATGGTGTGATGGGTTTGGGAGTTTTCAGGCTACCTGTAAATGGTTGCTTGGATTGGGAAATCAAGGGTGTGATTGGGTGGTGGATGGCAGCCTGAAAATGATGTTTGGCGTGGGCGGTGGATGAATGCTTTTTCAGGCTGCCCTTGGGTTGGCGTGATGTTGGCAGAAAGTAGTAGGTCGGGCATTTATGCCCGACTTTGCGGATGGAATTTGTCGGGCATCAATGCCCGACCTACGGCTTTTTTAACTGCGTTGAAGCTGCGCTTTCAGGTAGCCTAGAGAGAATGGGCTACCTGAAAGCTGAAGCCGCGTGCGTGCGTTCCGCACACACCCTACCACGCGGGCTACGCTTGCTTTGTTTTCTTTCCAAACTGCCTGTGGAATTAAATGGTGTGTCTGCCAAGAAGAATCAGGACGGAACATGTTTTGAGATTCCATACTTTTACGCAAGCGATAGCCACTCTCCCCCCAAAGGATCAATCCATTCTTGAGTATTGGGCGCAAATTGATATAGGTTCTCCCCTCCAATTAATTTAATCGGGTCCTGGTTCACAAACCGCCCGGTTTCGGGCTCGTATGGGAAAACTTAATATTATAAATTTTTAATAAACTCAATTTGTTCAAATAAATTATCTTTTTTAAAGATGAGCCTATTTCCTTTATTATCAGCAACATAAATAATATCTTTAAGTTTCTTGCTTAATTCGCCCAAATCTCCAATAACAAAAAAAACTAATGTATTTGTTCTATAAAAATCATCATTTATTAAATCCCAAACCATCTCAGAGCCAGAAATATAGAATAAATCTGAACTGTCAGCATTTTGAACATGCCAACCATAATCTAGCAAGAGGTTCATGAAATTATTTATTAGTTGATAACTCATTCTTTCCTCCTCGTAAACTTCTAGAAAAATCCTTTAGGTACAGTTACACCTGATTTTCCTAATTGATTTATTAGACCTCTTGCGAAAATATTCATCCCATCGCATTAACCAGTCCTGCAATC
>CAUQQW010000086.1:0-8739 GCA_963520365.1 uncultured Kingella sp. | reverse complement strand
AAAACCTGTGTGTGGGTTTCTGCTGTTGGAGGAAAGGCTTTTTTGCAAAGGTCTCCAATTGGCTTTGTTGAACGGCGCGATAGTGGGCAAATGAAAACCGAAACGGACGCGATTGTTTGCACGTTTCGGTTTTTGCGTTATGTGATGCGTGATGGCAAAGAAGTGGCAAAGGCAGCCTGAAAACCATGATGCGGTTGCCAAGCAAACATGGTTTTCAGGCTGCCTATTCTTTGGAGCGCGGATGAAATTTGTCCACCACTTGTTTGAGTCGTTCATTGGCAACGTGGGTGTAAATCTGCGTGGTGGAAATATTGGAATGCCCAAGCAGCATTTGCACTACGCGCAAATCGGCGCCGTGGTTCACCAAATGCGTGGCGAAGGCGTGGCGCAAATCGTGCGGTGAAATATGCGGCATGCCCACTTGTTCGGCATAGCGGGCAACCGCCATCCAAGCCAGTTGGCGGCTGATGCCTGTTTTTTTCTGTGATACGAACACGGCTTCGCAGCGGGCGTTTTTCAGCAGGGCGGGGCGGGCGTGTTGCAAATAGTGTTCCAGCCAATAAATGGCTTCTTCGCCTAGCGGCACGATGCGCTGTTTATCGCCCTTGCCAATGGTGCGCACCATGCCGCTTTGCAGGTTGATTTCGTTTAATTGCAGCCCCACCGCTTCGCTCACGCGCAAACCTGTGGCGTAGATGAGTTCCAGCAGGGCTTTGTCGCGCAGGCCGTGCGGAGTTTCGGTGTTGGGCGCGTTGAGCAAATCGGTGATGTGTTGCTCGGTGATGATGGGCGGCAGCGTGCGTGCTTGCTTGGCGCTGCGTAAATTAAGGCAGGGGTTGTCGCGGCGCTGCTCGGTTTCTTCTAGCCAAGCATAGAAGCGTTTGCAGGCGGATAGGGCGCGGGCGTGCGAGCGCGGCTGTTCGTGGGCAACGTAAATGGCGGCAGCCAGTTGCACGGCATTGGCGGTTTTCAGGCGGCCTTGTTCGTCTGCCAGCCGTGTGGCGATTTTGGTTAAGTCGCGGCGGTAGGCATCCAGCGTGTTTTGCGACAGGCGTTCTTGTAGCCAAAGGTGGTCTAGCAAGCGGGTGATTAAATCTAAATCGGCGGTTAAAGTGGTTTCGGGCATTTTCAGGCTGCCTTTGTAATGAAATGTTGTAATTTAATGAAACGGCGTTCGTTATTTTTTGTTAATACAAAACGGGTTGGCAAAATGGGTTAGGCGGAATGTTTGGCAGGATAACGCAATAAAATGAGCTGTTTAGAATAAACATTCCTGAATAATCGGAGCAAATTCGGCTTTTTTGGCATTGTTTAATTTTAACAAAACTTTTCAAAACCGATTGACAAACTACATGTAATTACACACAATGCGCGCCTACTCCGTTGCACAGGAGCGAGCCATCGTTTACCCCAAATGTTGGCGCAACCCATTTTCAGGCTGCCTATATGGCTCAACCACGCTAGGCAGATAAGCATAACAATAATTCTCAGGAAAACAACCATGAGCATTTTTCTTTCTATTTTCCCCATCTTATTACTGATTATTTTGATGATAGGCGTGAAGCTATCGGGCGACAAAAGCGCGGTGCTGGCGGTGTTATCCGCCGTGTTGATTGCGATTTTTGCCGTGCCCAATGTGAGCGGTTTTACTCCACCGCAAGGCTACGGCGCAGGCTATGTGGGCTGGGCTTTTGTGGAAGGCATTTTAAAAGCCGTGTTCCCCATTTTAATCATCATTTTGATGGCGTTGTTTAGCTACAATATTTTGCTGGAAAGTAAGCAAATTGAAGTGATTAAACAACAGTTTACCAATATTTCCAGCGATAAGCGCATTCAGGTGTTGCTGATTGTGTGGGGCTTTGGTGGCTTGCTGGAAGGCATGGCAGGCTTTGGCACGGCGGTGGCGATTCCTGCGGCAATTTTGATTGGCTTGGGCTTTTCGCCGCGCTTTTCTGCGCTGGTTTCGCTGATTGGCAACAGCGTAGCAACGGGCTTTGGCGCGGTTGGTGTGCCTGTGATCACGTTGGCAAAAGAAGTGTTTGGCTCGGAAGTTGCCGCGCAGCAAACGCAAGCTTTGGCAGGCAATGTGATTTTGCAATTGTTTGCGCTGATGTTTTTGGTGCCATTTGTGATTTTGCTGCTTACCGACACATCTAAAAAATACATTATGCCTAATATTATCTTGGCGGCTGTGGTGGGCGGATTGTCGCTGGCGGTGCAATTTTGTGCGGCGTATTTTATCGGTGCAGAAACGCCGGCCATTTTGGGCAGCATCTCTTGCATTGTGTTCATCGTGTTATACGCCAAAATGACTGAGAAAAAAGATGCCAACGCCAAGCCATTAACTCTGGCGCAAATGGGCAAAGCATGGGCGGTTTATGGCTTTATTTTGGTGTTTATTTTGTTGGCAAGCCCGTTGTCTGGTCCGATTAGCGCGTTTTTGAAAACGACTTTGGTGAGCAAAATTCATTTGCCGATTTACGCCGAAGGCAAAACGTTTAATTTTGGCTGGTTGTCTAACGCGGGCTTGATGCTGTTTTTGGGCGCGTTTATCGGTGGCTTGGTGCAAGGCGTGTCGGCGGGCAAGCAGTTCCAAATTTTGGGCGCAACGCTGAAAAAAATGAAAGCATCGGGCATCACCATCATCAGCCTTGTTGCCATGAGCGCCATCATGAGCCACAGCAGCATGATTGTGGTGATTGCCGATGGCTTGGTGAACGCCACGGGCAATTTGTATCCGCTGTTTGCTCCGCTGGTGGGCGCAATCGGCACATTTGCCACGGGCAGCGATACCTCGTCTAACATCTTGTTTGGTAAGCTGCAAGCGGCGGTTGCCGACAAAATTGGCGTAAACAAAGCATGGCTGGCGGCGGCGAACACCGCAGGCGCAACGGGCGGTAAAATCATTTCGCCACAAAGTATTGCCATCGCCGCTGCGGCGTGCGAACAGCAGGGGCAAGAAGGCGCGTTCCTGCGCTCGGCGATGCCTTATGCTGCGGCTTATGTGTTGATTGCGGGGATTACCGTTTACTGCTTTGCCGCGCTGGCGTTGTGATGCGGTAAATCTGTTTTCAGGCTGCCTTGGTGGACAACAATAAGGCAGCCTGAAACTTTGTAGAACTGGCAATCTATGGCGCATCGGTGGTTCGCCAACATCTTTCTCATAAGCAAAATATTTGGCAAGAAGCCGTTGCCGCTCCATTTAGTTTTCAGGCTGCCTTTACGCTGCACTTACAAAACGTAATAAGGCAGCCTGAAAACATCATCGCGCGTATAATCCGCGCTTTTCCCGTTTCAGGCGGCCTGAAAGTCAGCCTGCTTGAATGTTTACAACCGAGCATCATCGCTCAAAGATACTAAGGAACAATTATGTGCGGTATCGTTGGCGCCATTCGCGCGCAAAATAATGTAGTGGATTTTTTAACCGATGGCTTAAAGCGGCTGGAATATCGCGGCTATGATTCATCAGGCATCGCCGTGTTAAGCGAAGGCAAAATCAAACGCGTGCGCCGCGTTGGGCGCGTTGCCTTGATGGAACAAGCCGCCAAAGAAAAAGCATTGTTTGGCAACATCGGCATCGGGCACACCCGCTGGGCAACGCATGGCGGCGTAACCGAGCCCAATGCCCATCCGCATATTTCGGGCGGCACAATTGCCGTGGTACACAACGGCATCATTGAAAACTTTGAAGCCGAGCGCAGCCGCCTGCAAGGCTTGGGCTACACTTTTGAATCGCAAACCGACACCGAAGTCATCGCCCACGCCGTTAATCATGAATACCAACACAATGGGCGCGATTTGTTTGCCGCTGTTCAGGCTGCCTGCAAAAACTTCCACGGCGCGTATGCCATTGCCGTTATCGCGCAAGATAATCCGCACAATATGGTTGTGGCGCGAATGGGCTGCCCGCTGCTGGTTG
Organism: uncultured Kingella sp.; assembly: GCA_963520365.1. GTDB lineage: Bacteria > Pseudomonadota > Gammaproteobacteria > Burkholderiales > Neisseriaceae > Kingella_B. The sequence goes on along the minus strand of CAUQQW010000086.1, from coordinate 4,820 downwards.
CCTTGGGTGAGCAAGAAACGTTTATCGCATCCGATGTTTCCGCAGTGATTTCGTTTACGCGCAAAATCAGCTATTTGGAAGACGGCGACGTTGCCCTGCTCAGCGAAAACGGCATTGAAAAATTGGTGGACAAAACAGGCGCAGCCGCAAATCGCAGCGTGAAAACGTCTGAACTCTCGTTGGCATCGTTGGAGCTTGGGCCATACAGCCACTTTATGCAAAAGGAAATCCACGAGCAGCCCCGCGCTGTTGCCGACACCGCAGAAGTGTTCCTAGAAAGCGGCTTTATTCCCAGCAATTTTGGCGCGAACGCCGAGCAAGTGTTCCGCGACATTGACAGCATCAAAATTCTCGCCTGCGGCACATCGTTTTACGCCGCGTCCACCAGCAAATATTGGCTGGAAAGCATCGCCCAAATCCCAACCGATGTAGAAATCGCCAGTGAATACCGCTATCGCCATGTTATCGCCAACTCCAAACAGCTCATCATCACCATTTCGCAATCGGGCGAAACTTTGGATACGATGGAAGCGCTGAAATTCGCGCAATCGCTGGGGCATAAACACAGCCTTTCCATTTGCAATGTGATGGAATCCGCTTTGCCACGCGCCAGCGAGCTGGTGTTTTACACGCGCGCAGGCGCGGAAATCGGCGTGGCATCTACCAAAGCATTTACCACGCAATTGGTGGCGCTGTTTGGCTTGGCGGTTACGCTGGGCAAAATGCGCGGCGTTGTGGACGAAGCTCAGGCGCAAGCCTATTTGGATGAACTGCGCGCGCTGCCCGGCAGCGTGCAATATGCGCTCAACCTTGAACCGCAAATCACTGCTTGGGCGGAAAAATTTGCCAAGAAAAGCAGCGCATTATTCTTGGGGCGCGGCATCCATTACCCCATCGCGCTGGAAGGCGCATTAAAACTGAAAGAAATCACCTACATCCACGCCGAAGCCTATCCCGCAGGCGAGTTGAAGCACGGGCCGCTGGCGCTGGTGGACGAAAATATGCCTGTGGTGGTGGTTGCGCCCAAAGATGGCTTGCTGGATAAGGTGAAAGCCAATATGCAGGAAGTGCGCGCGCGTGGCGGCGAATTGTTTGTGTTTACCGATTTGGACAGCGATTTTGAGCCTGCGGAACACGTGCACATTATCCGCGCCCCACGCCATGTGGGCGTGTTGTCGCCGATTGTGCACACCATCCCCGTGCAGCTTTTGGCGTATCACGCTGCGCTGGCACGCGGCACCGATGTGGATAAACCGCGCAATTTGGCGAAATCGGTAACGGTGGAATAATCTTGCGCGCATAAACATAGGCAGCCTGAAAGACGATTTTCAGGCTGCCTAAAATGTTTTTACGTTAGAATAACGCTTTTAAAAATTCTTTAACATTCAACGCCTATGCAATTTAATCAGCCCCAATTAGAAAAACGCCCCTCCGAAATTCAAATTCGCGATTGCGCCGAGCAATTGCGCAGCCAAGGCAGAAGCAATTATGGCGACAGCGTAAAAAAATACGCGCAACTGCGCCTTGCCGATTTAGCCCTGCTGCTGGAAGACTGGCAAAACGAGGCATACGCCGCCGCACTCAAACAGCCTGTTTTGCCCAAAATCGCCGCGGTTACGAACGCCAAGCTCAGCCCTGCGCAATGCGAAAAACTGTTTGCTGCGTTGGAGCATTTTGTGAATCAGGGCAACACCACCGCCGCGCTGTATCTGGCGTATTTTTACAGCCAAGGCATCCACACCGAATCCTCGCTGCGCAAAACAGCGCATTATTTGCAACTGGCTGCCAGCAAAAAAGACTGGCGCGCCAACCATTTATGGGCAGAATTGCTGGTTGCCGCGCCACTGGCTGCCCGTGATTTAATCGGCGATGAAATCCAAGCCGATGTGGAAAAATGGCACGCCGAAATGCCCAAGATTGACCCCAAACGCATTGAGCAAGCGCTGCGCCGTTTTTATGACAACCCCGCTGCGATGAAATACGCCGCCAAAGCCAAGCTCGTTGCCGCGCAAGAGCAGGGCAGCCCCATCGCCGAGCAACGCATCAAAGGCTTAACCATGCTCGGCGCGTTGCCCCACACCGACCCCGCGCCGCAATACCGTAAAATCAATCATTGGCTGGATGTGCAATTGCTGCGCGGCGGTAACACCGAAACCGTTGAAGACGACATCCTGATCATGCCCGAAAACGTGCCCTTCATGCCGCAAGACGAAGACGATGGCATTTTCTCCGAGCAATGGCGCAAACTGGCGCTTTATTCGGGCATTGCGCTGGTGGCGCTGCTGGTGTTTACCTTGATGATTAGGCTGTTTGTTTGAGGCAGCCTGAAAACGCTTTTTTTCCCATCCGATAAGGAAACAACATGATTCGTTCCGCACAAACAAAAATGTTTGCCGTATTGCTGTTAAGCGCCGCTTTTGCCGCGCCTGCATGGGCTAAATCGCCCCAAGAGCGCAGTTATCCTGAGATGGATAAATGCTTTGAGCAACCCGAAGCCGCCAACGGCGTTACCGCCGCCATGCTGGATTGCACCAACATTGAAATTGACCGCCAAGAAGCGCGCATGAATGATGCGCTTGCCAAGCTCATCGCCAAGCATCCGAAAAAAGCTGCCCAGCTCAAAAAAGAGCAAGCCAACTGGCAGCGCAAAATGAAACGCGCCACCCATAAGGAATACGGCAGAACAGGCGGCACCATGGATTTGCTTAACGGCTCAGGCTTGGCACTGGATATGATTGCCAGTCGCGCCGATGTGTTGGAAAAGCGCTTGGCTCAATAATTTTCGCTTCGTTTCAACCCATTTTCAGGCTGCCGCCATGCTTTAAGGTAGCCTGAAAACCATTTTGCGGCTTGGCTGTTGCCGCTGGCGCAAAATGAAGCTCGCCATGTTGCCCATACCGATCAGGCAGCCTGAAAACCGATATTGCCGCTTTCAGGCTGCCTTTTTCTTATCAAGTATATCCCCATGAACTACCGCAACGAATCCACCCAATCGCCGCCACGCGAATTTGTTTTTGTAAACGAAACTTCGGCGAGCCACATTATTCAGGCTGCCCAGCAAAACATCGCCACCGTGTGGCGCGGCGATTACCACAATGCCAAGCAAGTGCTCGCCGCCATCAAAAAGCGCGTGAAGCCCAAGCCCAAAGCCGAAAACCAAGCCGAAACAGACCACGCCGCCGCATTCCATAAACACCGCCTTACCCAATCGCAGGCCAGCCGTTTGGCGAATGCCTTATGTGTGGAAATCGGCGCAGGCTTTGCGCTGGATTTGCCGCGCGCGCCCGATGTTCAGGCTGCCTTGCGCGATGTGTATGGCGCGGAAAACACAGAGCCTTTTATCCTGCCGCTGGCACAGTTACTCGGCTTTATCGGCGCGCACGAGTGGCACAAAAAAGGCGTTTTCATCCCCGAATTGGATAGCGTGATTCATGTGCCCTTTGGCGTGTTTTCGCCGATTCGTGGCGAATATTTATCGCTGATTGCCCAAGCCAAGCTGCCTGAAAACGCCCAAACCGCGCTGGATATTGGCACGGGCAGCGGTGTGATTGCTGCTTTGCTCGCCAAGCGTGGTATGGCAAACATCATCGCCACCGACACCAATCCGTGCGCCATCGCCTGCGCCCAAAGCAACATCGTGCGGCTTGGGTTTGCTGCGCAAGTTCAAGTGTTGCAACAAGATTTGTTTGGCGAACACACGGCGGATTTAATCGTTTGCAATCCGCCGTGGCTGCCTGCCAAGCCCACTTCTGCCGTAGAAACCGCGCTATACGACCCCAAACACGCCATGTTGCACGCCTTTTTGCGCGGCGCATCCGACCATTTGGCGCAAGGCGGACAAGTTTGGCTGGTGATGTCCAACCTTGCCGAGCTGCTCGGCTTGCGCGGCGAACACGATTTGCCCAACTGGTTTGCCCAATACGGCTGGCGCGTTTCAGGCAGCCTGAAAACCACGCCGCAGCACCGCAAAGCCAACGACAGCAACGACCCGCTCGCCTTTGCGCGCAGCCGCGAAATCACCACACTCTATATATTGGAGCGCGCATGACAACTTGGCGCATCACATCCCAACTGCCGCCCGACGAGCCAAACGAAGCCAACTTCGCGGCATACAGCCAGCCGCAGCTGATGGCAGGTAGCTCGCCCGATGGGCGCTATATTTTTGATGTTGTGTATGACCACAACAGCTCATGCTTTGTGTTAACACTGCTGGAAATCAACGACCTTCTCGGCTTTGTGGAAAATGAAACGCGACGGTATTCCACCAGCCGCGAGCAATTGCTGCGCATGATTGCCGATTTTCAGGCTGCCCCAGCAGCATCATTGAGCAACGAATCGGCAGCCTGAAAACGCGATAACGACACACGCGATATGGTTGGCACCGCGCAAAACCCATTTTCAGGCTGCATCAGTAGCACAACCGCACCATTGCCCTTTCAGGCTGCCCCTGCCGCAGAATTATGAAATGATAGGCAGCCTGAAAACCGCATCAACAGGAGTTTGCCATGCCCCGCAAAATCGCCAGCGCCATCCTGCTCACCCTGAGCCTAAGCCTAACCGCCTGCGCCCTAACCCCAGAGCAACAAGCCGCCCGCGCCAGCGCACGCCAGCGAGCGCAACAAGCCTTGCAAGTCCACCTTGCCAGCCAATGCGATGCCGAAACCGCCGCCCTGATGCGCGAGCAATACGAACAGCGCAGCTATCCCAGCGAACAAGCCAAGCGCGGCTGAACTGGGCGGGGTGTTTAACGGCGAAGTTCCCATTGGAGACCTTTGCAAAAAAGCCTTTCCTCCAACAGCAGAAACCCAAACACAGGTTTT
>CAUQQW010000085.1:0-8783 GCA_963520365.1 uncultured Kingella sp. | reverse complement strand
TCGCCAAACTCTTTATTTGAAACCCCTTTGCTAACGCAAAGGGGTTTTTGTTTGGTAGAGCGAAGTTTAAAGCTATAATTCGCACTTTACTTTTTAACGGCAATCTGATGAATATTATTTATCCTCTAACGAAATTGGGCATTTTAGGTGGTGGGCAGCTTGGCAGTATGTTTACGATGGCTGCGAAAACAATGGGATACCAAGTGGTCGTGCTTGATCCTGATAAAAATGCGCCTGCGGCTCGGTTTGCGGATAAGCATCTTTGTGCGCCATTTGATGATGCGACTGCTTTGGCTGACTTAGCGCAATGTACGGCGGTTACGACGGAATTTGAAAATGTGAACGCGGTGGCGATGCGTGATTTAGCCTGCAAAACACAAGTTTCGCCTAGCGGCGATTGCGTGGCGATTGCGCAAAATCGCATTTTGGAAAAATCGTGGATTCGCAAGGCGGATTTGGAAACTGTGCCGTATCAAGCAATTACGCAGCCAACGGATATTACAGCAGAAAGCACAAAATTTTTGCCTGGGATTTTGAAGACAGCAACTTTGGGATATGACGGGAAAGGGCAGCGTGTTGTTCATTCGTTGGATGAATTGCAAGCGGCGTTTTTGCAGCTTAATCAGGTGCCGTGTGTGCTGGAAAAAAGGGTGGATTTGCGCGCGGAAATTTCGGTGATTGTGTGCCGTTTGAATGATGAACAGATTGCGATATTTGATGCGGCGGAAAATCATCATGAAAATGGTATTTTGGCGTATTCCATTGTGCCTGCGCGGCTGCCTGAACATATCCAGCAGCAGGCAAAAGAGATGGCGATTCGTTTGGCACACGCGTTGAATTATGTGGGTGTGTTGGCGGTGGAGATGTTTGTGGTGGGCGATGAGCAGCGTTTGGTGGTTAATGAGATGGCGCCGCGTCCGCATAACAGCGGGCATCATACGCTGGATGCGTGTGCGTCTAGCCAGTTTCAGCAGCAGGTGCGTTTGATGTGTGGTTTGCCGCCTGCGGATACGCGCTTGCTCTCGGCGTGTTGCATGGCGAATATTTTGGGCGATGTGTGGGGCGAGAATGGGGAAGAGCCAAACTGGGCGGCGGTGCTGAATCATCCGCAGGCGTATTTGCATTTGTATGGCAAAACGCAGCCGCGCAAGGGGCGCAAGATGGGGCATTTTACTGTGCTGGCGGATTCTGCCGATGAAGCGTATCGCATCGCGCAGTCGTTGCATCAGCAATTACAGTTCAATAAGGCAGCCTGAAAACGGTTTTCAGGCTGCTTTGGGTAGGGTTTATGAGCAATTTTGCATTTTTTTCAGGCTGCTTCAAACGCGCACTTTGCAGCGCGAGCGCTGTGTTGTTGTCGGCGTGTTCGTTGGTGGCATATCAGCCGACCAAAACGATTGACCGCGTGCGTGAGAATAATGGCTATCGTTTGGAGCAGAGCATTCAGCGCAGTAATCAGGATAACACGCTGGTGGTGATGATGTTTTCGGGCGGTGGTACGCGAGCGGCGGCGCTGGGTTATGGCGTGCTGGCGGCGTTTAACCATTATCCGCTGATGCTCAATGGCAGGCGCACCACGCTAACGGCGAGCAGCGATTTGGTGTTTGGCGTGTCGGGCGGCTCGGTGTTGGCGGCGTATTATGCGATGCACGGCGAGCAGGTGATTCCGCGTTTTGAAGAGCGATTTTTGAAGCAGAATTTTCAGCGGCTGATGTTTAAGCAGGCGTTGTCGTTTTCCAATATGCCGCGCTTGGCTTCGCCCGAATATGGGCGCGGCGATTTGCTGCAAGAGCAGTTTGAGAACACGCTGTTTGGCAATATGACCTTTGGCGATTTGAACAAATATCGCAAAGGCCCGTTTGCGGTGATTAGTGCCACGGATATGGCTTCGGGGCAGCGCATTGATTTTACGCAGGAAAATTTTGACCAATTTTGTTTGGATTTGTCGGATTTGCGCGTGGCGCGGGCGGTGGCGGCATCCAGCGCGGTGCCTGTGGTGTTTTCGCCGCTCACGTTAAACAACAACAGCGGCAATTGCGGCTATCGGGTGCCTGAGCATTTTCAGGCTGCCACAGACCATGCGGCGGATTCGTTGCAGCAAAAAACGCGCCATGAGATGCTGTACAATCATTATTACACCGATAGCAAGGCGCGCCCGTTTTTGCATTTGGTGGACGGCGGTTTGACGGATAATTTGGGGCTGCGCAGCTTGCTGGAAACGCAGGAAATTTACCCGAATAGCTCGTTGCAGGCGATTCTGGAAGCGAAAAACATCAGCCGTGTGATTATTGTGAGCGTGAACGCGCAAAACCAGATTAGCGAAACGATTAGCCAAAAGGCGGCGATTCCAACCTTCCGCGAGATGATTAACGCCACGATTGATGTGCCGATTGCGCGGGCTTCGCAAGAATCGCTGCGACAATTTCGCGCGATGGTGGATGCTTGGAACGCGGCGCAAAAAGATGCGGAAAAGCCGATTCGGATGCATTTTGTGAGCTTGAGTTTGCATGATTTGCCGCAGTCTAAATTGCGCGTGCGCGCGTTGAACATTCCAACAACGTATTACTTGCCGCGCGAGAGCATCAACGATTTGAAAGAAGCGGCGGCGATTTTGGTGAAACAGTCGCCCGAGTTTCAACAGCTGCTGCAAGAAACGCGGCAGCCTGAAACAAGCGAAACGGCGGCATCGCAACCCGCGCAAAATATGTATTAACCCAGTTTTCAGGCTGCATCACAAGCATAGGCAGCCTGAAAATCTATTTCGCCCACCCAGCATCTGCCCGATGCTCAGCGTTCAATTTGGTTTTCAGGCTGCCTTAACAGATTACCCCCCAAGGGCAGCCTGAAAACGATAAAACTCTTTTTCTGATTGATTTTTTCCCTAAAAAGGACATCCCATGCAACCCAAATACCTAGCCAAACTCGTTTGCCCGCTCACCAAAAAACCGCTGGAATACCACGCCGATAAACAAGAGCTGTGGAGCAAAGCCGCCCGCCTTGCGTTCCCCATCCGCGATGGCATTCCCATCTTGCTGGAAAACGAAGCCCGCGAGTTGAGCGACTTGGAAGCCAAATCATGAGCGCGGCTCCGTTTAGCATCATTATTCCTGCGCGGTTGTCGTCCAGCCGTTTGCCCAACAAGGCGCTTGCCGACATCCACGGCAAGCCGATGGTGGTGCGCGTTGCCGAGCGCGCCCAGCAAAGCAACGCCAGCCGCATCATCGTTGCCACCGACCACGCCGATATTCAGGCTGCCTGCGCCGCGCACGGCATCACCAGCATGCTTACCAGCAGCGCCCACCAAAGCGGCAGCTCGCGCCTTGCCGAAGCGGTGCAACTGCTAGGGCTGCCTGAAAACGAGATTATTGTGAACGTGCAAGGCGATGAGCCGATGATTCCGCCCGCGCTGATTAACCGCGTTGCCGAAAAGCTCGCCAACAGCCACGCGCCGATGGCAACTGCCGCCCATCCGCTGCACGATTTTGCCGAATTCCAAAACCCCAACTGCGTGAAAGTGGTGCTGAATCAAGCGCAAAACGCGCTGTATTTCAGCCGCGCCCCCATAGCCTACCCGCGCGACATCATGCAAGCGGGCGATTTCAGGCTGCCGCAACCCGCCCCGTTGCGCCACATCGGCATCTATGCCTACCGCGCGGGCTTTTTGCAGCAATACGCCGCCATGAGCGCGTCGCCGCTTGAAACCACCGAAAGCCTAGAACAACTGCGCGTGCTGTGGCATGGCTACACCATCGCGGTGGAAGTGTTGAACGATGCGCCGCCAACTGGCGTGGACACGCAAGAAGATTTGGATTTTGTGCGCCGCGAATGGGCTGAATAACCATTTTGCTTTGCCTAAGACCGCACACCCGTTTTCAGGCTGCCTTTGAATAACCCCGCCAAGGCAGCCTGAAACTGCATTCAACCGTTTTTTCAGGCCGCCTAATATGCCCACACTCTCTCCCAAAAATGCCTCGCTTGGCTTGATTATCGGCTGCATCGTCTTTGGACTGGGCAGCGTGATTGTTGCCCATTTGCACATGGGCGCGTATGCCATCGCTTTTTGGCGGCTCGCCGTTGCCGCTGTGATTTTTGCGCTGTTGATGCGCTTTTTCGCGCAAAAATTACCGCACAGCCCTCGTGCCATTGGCTTTGCGCTGCTGTCGGGCGTGTTTTTGGCATTTGATTTGGCGCTGTGGCACGAAAGCATTTACGCCGTAGGGCCCGGCATTTCCACCTTGCTCAATTGTTTGCAAATTTTTTGGCTGAGCATGATTGGCGTGATGTGGTTTCAGGAAAAACTCAGCCGCCTGCAAATCATCAGCCTTGCGCTTGCCGTAATCGGTATCGCCATCATTGGCAGCCCCGAATTTGGGCACAACAGCCACGCGCTGTGGGGCTTTGTGTCGGGCATTGCCTCGGGCATGATGCTGTCGCTGTCTATGGTGTTTATCCGCAAAACGCACCAAGCCGAGCCAACATCCATTTTCGCGCTGATGCTGCTGGTGAGCATCGGCGGCATGGCAGCGCTGGTTGCCCCCGCGCTCACGCTCAACGGCAGCAACGCGCTGCCTACCACCGCTGCGCAAATCGGCTGGCTGCTGGTTTACGGCGCGGCGATGCAATGCTTCGCATGGGGGCTGATTGCCTACTGCATTCCGCTGCTGTCGCTGAGCGTAACAGGCTTGCTGCTACTCACCGAGCCTGTTGCCGCGCTGTTGATAGACTTCGCTTTTTTGGGCAAACCGATTTCCGCGCTGCAATGGCTGGGCGCAGCGATAACGCTGCTGGCGATTTATTTGGGCAGCCTGAAAGCCGGAAAGGCAGCCTGAAAGCGAGTTTTGCCGATTCTCAGGCTGCCTTTGTTGCATGATTTTTGTTTACAAGGAGACCACCATGACCGCCATCCGCCACACTGCCACCCTAACCGAATGGAACGGCGAACAAGGCATCGCCCAAGCCGACAGCGGCACAGCCTATCCCGTTTCGCGCCAACAGCTTTACTACGCGCCCTATCAAATCGGCAGCCGTATTCAAATTTATGTGGAAAACGGCGTAGTGGTGGATGGCGGGTTGATACCGATTGCGGGCGTGGATGAAGACCAGCAGGTTAGGCAGCAGGTGATTCGCGGCTTTAACCAGTCTTGGATACGGCTAACTGTGCTGATGACGTTTGCGGTCATTGTTGCGGGGGTGGTTCAAACGATTGTTTTTTGGCTATTTTGGAACGAAAGCGACATAAAAAGCATCATCAAAACCATGATAAGCAATTTGTCGCTGTTTATTGGTATCAGCCTAATCGGGCAACGCCGCCAAGTAACCTGCACTAAAAACGGCATCGTGGGCATTACCAGCACCCAATTTCTCGCATGGCGCGACATCAGCCACACCGAAGCGCGGCGCGTCCCCATTTTCAGGCTGCCCTATCTGCTGGTGCACAGCAAAAACAACCAACCCGCCATGCGCATCAATCTATTTTTGCTTACGCCTAAACAGCGCGACGAATTGCAAACGCTGATTCAAAGCCATATTCAGGCAGCCTGAAAACGAGTTTACGCGCTTGGGCAACCACCAAACCCACGCGGCGCACCCCCTGCGCCTTTTTTACACCCCACGCCCATTTGCTAAAATCCCTACCCCATCCCCCAAAGGCAGCCTGAAAATGCTCCACGCCATCCTAGAACGCCATTGGCAAAGCCCCAACTCCATCCTGCGCCTATTGCTGCGTCCGCTTGCCATCTTGTTTGGCAAAATTGCCGCCCGCCGCCGCGCGCGCTATCTGGCAGGCAGCCTGAAAAGCGAAAAACTGCCCGTGCCCGTGGTCATCGTGGGCAACATCCACGCAGGCGGCACAGGCAAAACCCCCATCACCGCCGCGCTGGTTGCCGCCTTGCAAAAGCGCGGCATCGCCGTGGGCATCATCAGCCGTGGCTACGGACGCAGCCTTAAAACGCCTCACGTTTTAACCACCAACAGCAGCGCCGCCGAAGCAGGCGACGAACCCTTGCTGCTTTATCGCCGCACCCACGCGCCCACCGCCGTTGCCAGCCGCCGCATTGAAGCCGCACGCGCCTTGCTCGCCGCCCACCCCGAAGTGCAACTCATCATCGCCGATGACGGCTTGCAACATTACGCGCTCGCACGCGACCTAGAAATCTGCGTGTTCCCCGCCGCCGATGCCGCCCGCCGCGATTTAGACGTGCTGCCCAACGGCGGACTGCGCGAACCCATTGCCCGCTTGCGCGAAGTGAACGCCATTGTGTTCAGCCAAGCCGCGCCGCCCGTCGCCCCCGCCGCGCAACAACATTTCAGGCTGCCACCACACATTGCCTTGTTCACCAGCCAAATCCACACCAACGCGCCCTATCGCTATGCCCAGCCCAGCGAAAAACTGCATTCAGGCAGCCTGAAAACCCATGCCCACTGCGTTGCCATCGCCGCCATCGCCCGTCCGCAGCGCTTTTTTGACAGCCTAACCGCGCGAGGCTTCCCCATCACGCAAACCATCGCGCTGCCCGACCATGCCGCGCTGGATACAGCCGCGTTGCCCGATGCCGACTATATTTTCGTTACCGAAAAAGATGCCGCCAAGCTGCCGCCGCCCGATAAAGCCCCTGCAAATATTTGGGTATTGCCGATTGACGCGCAGATTGCACCCGATTTGGCGGATTGGGTGTTGGCAGAATTGGGAATAGAGGCAGCCTGAAAATGGGCGAATAGGTTTTAGCTTCGCAACTTCGCTCCGCTCCGCAGGCTGCCTACCGCCTTGCTCGCCAAATCCATTTTCAGGCTGCCTATTGCTTATTTTTGCCCGCGCAGGCGTGAATCTTGCTTGGTATTCAGAAATTCAGTAGGTCGGGCATTTATGCCCGACAAATACGAGCATATTTACATACGCCGCAACGAATAACGTCGGGCATAAATGCCCGATCTACTAAGGTTTGCAAATTTTCAGCCTGCTCCCACCGCATCAAAAGGCAGCCTGAAAACTTCCCCCCGCCCGCCCACAAATCTCGCTATAATCCGCCCCGTTTTTTCACTCGCCTTAACAAAATCATGAACAATCCAAACACTTCTTTACTTGAACGCTGGTTCAAACTCGCCGAAAAAGGCACAACCGTCCGCACCGAATTGCTGGCAGGTTTCACCACCTTTCTCACCATGTGCTACATCATCATCGTCAATCCCAGCGTGTTGTCGCAAGCGGGCATGGATTTTGGTGCGGTGTTTGTGGCTACTTGCATTGCCTCCGCCATTGGCTGCTTCGTGATGGGCGGCTTGGCAAATTATCCCATCGCGCTCGCCCCCGGCATGGGCTTGAACGCCTATTTCACATACAGCGTGGTGATGGGCATGGGCGTATCGTGGCAAGTGGCATTGGCAGCCGTATTCGTTTCAGGCTGCATTTTTATTGCGTTTAGCTTGTTTAAAGTGCGCGAAATGCTGGTAAACGCCTTGCCAATGAGCTTGAAAATGGCAATTGCCGCAGGCATCGGGCTGTTTTTGGCGCTGATTGCGCTCAAAGGTTCGGGCGTGGTGGTGGCCAGCGAAGCCACGCTCTTGAAAATGGGCAATTTATACATAGAACAAAACGGCGCGAAGTTGCCGAACTACCCCGTGTTGCTCACGCTTGGCGGCTTGTTTTTAACCATCGCGCTGGATTATTACCGTGTGCGCGGCGCCATCATCATCAGCATTTTCACGATTACGCTGATTGCCGCAGGCTTGGGCTTAACGCAGATTGACGGCGTGGTATCCAGCGTGCCGAGCATCGCGCCCACCTTTATGCAAATGGATTTTAGCCACTTGTTTTCAGGCAGCCTGATTGCGGTGGTGTTTGTGTTTTTCTTGGTGGATTTGTTTGACAGCACGGGCACGCTGGTGGGCGTGTCGCACCGCGCAGGTTTGCTGAACGAAAACGGGCATTTGCCGCGCCTGAAAAAAGCGTTGTTTGCCGACAGCATCGCCATTGTGGCAGGCGCAGGCTTGGGCACATCGTCCACCACGCCGTATATTGAAAGCGCCTCGGGCGTGGCAGCGGGCGGGCGCACGGGCTTAACGGCAATCACCGTGGGCGTGCTGATGCTGGCGTGTTTGTGGTTTTCGCCGCTTGCCAAAGCCGTGCCCGCCTTCGCCACCGCACCCGCGCTGTTGTATATCGGCGTGCAAATGATGCGCTCTGCCATTGAAATCAACTGGAAAGACATCACCGAAGCCGCGCCCGCTTTTTTGACCATTGCGTTTATGCCGTTCACTTATTCCATTGCTGATGGTATTGCGATGGGCTTTATCAGCTATGCGGTGGTGAAGCTGCTGTGCAACCGCGCCAAGGATGTGCCGCCGATGGTGTGGTTTGTGGCGGTGGCTTGGCTGGCGAAGTTTTGGTTTTTGGGGGCGTGATGGGGTTTGGGCTGCCTTTTTTGGGGGGGCAGGCAGCCTGAAAATGGGATTTGCGCTTTGTGGTTAGCTTTGGGTGTAGTTTTAACCATGCGTCTCGTGCCGACGGGGCACTTACTTTTCTTTGCTTCGCCAAAGAAAAGTAAGCAAAAGAAAGGCGACCCCGACGTACAGGTTTGGCTACGCCAAACTTCCCTCACTCCGCATCCTTCTTTCGGCGCGTGCGAACTAGTCGCGCTGCGCGCGCCGTCGAATAAGCGCACGCTTGCTTCCGAAAAAAGGATGCTGCGTTCGGCTGGACGTAGGGGAAGGGCAGTAGCACCAAACGTTTGCGATATAGTTAAACAAAATAAGAAACACCCAATAACATTTCCAACAAGCAAGAGTGT
>CAUQQW010000084.1:0-9243 GCA_963520365.1 uncultured Kingella sp. | reverse complement strand
CGCGGTGGTCTCGAAGGTAACGGGTTCTTTGACGATTCAGGTACTGTTCGATCGGCTGCCAATCAATCACCTGATCCAACTTCAATAGTGGGAAACGGTCGATGTGTTTGGCAATCATGGCTTGTGCGGTTTGCTGAAAGAAGGTGCTCATGAGAAATCCCCTAAATGTCTTGGTGGGAATTTAGGGGATTTTGGGGAATTTTGCAAAGGTCTCAGATTGTGTATCTGCCTTTTTTTGTGTGCAAAAGATAAACAGCCAAGCGCCGCGCCGTTTTCAGGCTGCCTATCCATCCAGTGATAACAAAACACCGCTATGCTTAATCAACATAGCGGTGTTTTTAACTTTTATAAACAGCGATTAGCCGCCCAATTCATCCAACAATTGTTGCGCTTGTACTTGAATATCACCATTGGATTCGGCAACCAATTCGCGCAAGGTTTCGCGCGCTGCCACGGCATCATCAATTTCCAAATACATTTTCGCCAATTCCAATTTGGCTTCCAAAGGCTCGGTTAAGCCAACTGCTTCGGAGACAAAACCTGCATCGTTGTTAGGTGTTTCAGGCAATTCGCCCATATCCCAAGAAGACAAATCGTCCACAGCTTGCTCGGTTGCAGGCGCAGCAGGCTCGTCGAATGACAAATCATCAAACGCAGGTGTGCTTACCGCAGGCTGATCAAACGACAAATCATCCAATGTTGCCGCAGGTTCTTCCAAAGACAAATCAGCAAATGATTGCTCAACAGGCTCAAATGTTGGTTCTTCAACAGCCGCAAAATCTGCCGCAGGGGTGTTAAACGTGTCGTCCAAACCAAAATCAACCGCAGCAGGTTCTGCTTCAATTGCTGGCTCATCTGCCACAGCAAAGTCTAAGCCATCATCAAACGTAGTCTCTGCCACAGGTGTAGGTGCAGCAGGCGTTTCAACCGCAAAATCGTCTAATGCAAAATCCATTGCAGCATCAACGGCTGGTGTTTCAACGGCTGGCACTTCAACAGCAGGCGTATCAAGGCTGAAATCCAGCGCATCCGCTGCGGGTGCTTCCACGCTGAAATCATCCAATGCCACTTCGGGCGCAACGAAATCCAGCGCAGGCTCTTCAATTGCGGGCGCTTCCAAATCTGCCACAAATTCAGGCACTTCTGGCGCATCCAACACAGGAGCAACTTCCTCAACCGCAGGAACATCCAAAGCAAAATCAGACGATTGCACTGGCGTATCCAATGAGAAATCATCCAATGAAACATCAGAAGTGGCAGCAGCAACGGCGGCTGTTGCCGCAGCAGGCGCAATAACGTCGCTTGCGTCAAAATCCAAGAAGTCATCACTAGAAGTGGTTGTCGTCTCGGCTGGCGTATCAACAATATCAGGCAATGCATCGTTAAACGCGTCTAAATCAAACGCAGCTTCTTCTGCGGGCGCAGGAATAATGTCATCAGAAATGGAATCATCAAACGATAGGAAATCATCGTCCGCGCCCACAGCAATTTCAGGCTGCCTAATAGGTGTTTCATCAATGATAAAGTCATCAGCCGCGATAGTCGCTTGGCTACTAAACGCTGCAGGCTCAGAAACTTCTGGCTCAATAGAAACAATATCATCTACTTGCCAATCATCCGCATCAAACGATGTGGCATTGGCTGCTACCAATGGATTGGCTTCGGTAGGCGCTTCTTCTTCAAGCGATACTGCCCATTCATCTGAAGCATCATCAAATTGTTCGGGCTCAAAGCTATCCAAATCAAATGTTTGGCTAGAAGCGGCAGGCGCATCAACAGCATCGGCAGGCAAGTCAAAGAAATCTTCGTCGCTCTCATCTGCTTTTGCTACGTTGGCATCCAGCATCCAATCGTCGGCATCGGGGCTTGCCGTGCCGTCAAACTGAATATCGCGGCCATCAAATTCGTCGCCGCTGGCCTCTGCTTTATCGCCATCAAATGAAGCCGCGCGCGTTTTTCTGCGGCGGTTCAATAAGTATCCACCCAAGCCTGCGAGCGCTAATGCACCTACTCCGCCGCCAATCAATGTCCAATCCAAGCCTTCTTCTTCGACAACAGGTTCTGCCTTAGGCGCTGCGGGTTTAGGCTCAACAGCAGGTTCTAGTTTTTCTTCGGCAACAGGCGCGGTTTCAGCGGATGCTGTTTCAACAGGTGCTGTGGGGCTTTCAGAAGCTGCAACGGTTTTTTCAGGCTGCATATCTTCCGCTTGCGATACTTCTGGTTTAACAGGTTGCGTTTCTTCTGGCGCAGGTTTAGGTGCGGGTGTTTTTTCGGGTTCTACGGCATCTGTTTTTTCTGGCGTGGTTTTTTCTGCGACTGGTTTTTCTGGCGCATTTTTTTCCTCAGCCATTTGGTCTTTTGCCACAGGTTTTACTGGCTCAACTTTTACAGGCGGTGGAGTAACCACTTTGCTAGGCGTGGTTTCTACTGCATCAGAAACTGCATCGTCTTTCACAATGGGGGCAACAAGCGCCGCGCCGCGAGAAATGCGGGGCGCTTGGTTTTTGCGTTGCGCTGATTTGGCGTAAGCATGGAATTGCGATGCCGTTGGGATGTACAGCGTTACGTTGTGGTACATCTTGCCCTTGCGGAAGGCGCGTGGATTGGCTACCATCAATGCGCGCATAGCACGTTGCACGCTCATGCCATGTGGACGATA
Source organism: uncultured Kingella sp. (assembly GCA_963520365.1). Lineage (GTDB taxonomy): Bacteria > Pseudomonadota > Gammaproteobacteria > Burkholderiales > Neisseriaceae > Kingella_B. The sequence continues at coordinate 6,584 of CAUQQW010000084.1, read as the reverse complement.
ACGCGCGGCGATAGAAGCCAACGTTTCGCCTGAATGCACGCGATGATAGCGCGGGCTGGCGGCGTGTGTTCTTTCTGCGCGTGGCGCAACTTCGCGTGTTTCGTGCATTTCTTGTTGCATTTCAACATCATCTCTTTCAATGGTGCGATGTTGTTGCTGCGGTTTCAGTTCAACTGCTTTATGCGTACCACGATTAGAACGAGCCTGTGACGAATAAGGGCGATAGTGCGAAGGATTTATCATGGCGGTATATTGGCGAGTTTGATTACCCGCGCGAACGGTGAAAGTCAAAATGGGGTCGTTTACAACGGAATTGGAGCGAAGACGAATGATGGCGTTGCCGTTGCCATGGGGAGCAACAGAACCGCTAATACCGCTACCAGACACGCTTGCGCCGTTTTGCAATACCGCTTGGGCTTCTTGCCCTGTTACCACGATGCTGCCTGAAAAAGGTTCGCCTAGATTGGATTGCACGTTCACACCGCCGATGCCCGCAACTGCGCTAAACGATGTGATTAGCGACAGCGATGCTGCAATCATTTTAGTATTCGTTTTCAAAATTTTATCTCCCTATCCGTGCGAACGCCCGCAAGCGGATTGATATTCAAGCTTAACAATTCTTAAACCACTATGATAGCGTTTTATACCTGTTTCTGCCAAGTAGAACCGCGTTAAACCGCCCAGAATATAGCCTACTTACCACAACTTAACAAAACGGCAGATTTGCGCCCCCTTTTAGGCAGCCTGAAAACATATTATGATGTATCTTTCTCACTCTTGTTAACGAAAGCAAAAACATGAAAGTTTTATTATTGGGCGCACCTGGCGCAGGCAAAGGCACACAAGCACAATTCATCACGCAAGCATTCGGTATTCCGCAAATTTCCACAGGTGATATGCTGCGCGCGGCAATTAAAGCGGGCACGCCTTTGGGCTTGGAAGCGAAAAAAATCATGGATGCGGGTGGTTTGGTACGCGACGACATCATCATCAGCATGGTTAAAGAACGCATTGCCGAGCCCGATTGCGCCAATGGTTTTTTGTTTGACGGCTTTCCGCGCACGTTGGCACAAGCCGAAGCGATGGTTGCGGCGGGAGTGAATTTGGATGCGGTGGTGGAAATTGATGTGCCCGATAGCGCGATTGTGGAGCGCATGAGCGGGCGACGTGTGCATTTGCCATCGGGGCGCACTTATCATGTGAAATACAATCCGCCCAAAGTGGCTGGCAAGGATAACGAAACAGGCGAAGATTTGGTGCAACGCGATGATGACAAAGAAGAAACGGTGAAAAAACGCCTTGCGGTGTATCACGAGCAAACCGAAGTTTTGGTGGACTTTTACAGCCAATTAACAAGCGAACACACGCCACGTTATATTAAGGTGGATGGCACGCAATCTGTTGAAACGGTGAAAGAAAATGTGATTGCGGCGTTGAAGCAATAATCTCAACAATAAGGCAGCCTGAAACTGGGTTTAGCGGTTTTCAGGCTGCCTTGCACTATATGAAAGGACATCAACCATGAAAAAACTTCTACTCGCGCTGGCATTGCTGGGCGGTTTTCAGGCTGCCTTTGCAGATGGGGCAGACCATTTGGATAGACGCCAACAAGTTTTCATCCAAAATATGACCGAATACAACACGGAATTTAGCGAGCAAGATGTGCCGCTGCCCAAAGTGCCCAATCCCAACGAAGGCGATTGGTTTGAGCTGTATATTGATAATGTGTTCAAAGGCAGCCCGCGCATTTTGTTAAGCAGCATCACGCAAGCGCCTGATGGCAGCGTGCGCTATGTGTTCAACAATCGCTCCGAAGCAGGCTACGACAACATTACCGCCGAAGGGATGCTTTGCATCACGGGAACCAAATTGCTGGATTCGGAAGGCTCCAAACTGAAAACTTTTGGCTATGCTGATTTGGTGAACCATCGCTGGATTGAGCCGCGCAACGCGCAATGGACAACGCTGGGCGGCAAGCGCAACGGCACAGACCGCGTGCGCCGCGTGCTTTATGATGCGTTTTGCATTGATACCAAAGCGCGCAACAGCGACGAAGAATTGCGCGCGCAGATTCGTAAACAAGGCAAAACAACGGAACGCGAATACGGCAAATGATTTTCAGGCTGCCTATCCGCATCAGGCAGCCTGAAAAAGATGATTACATCGTTTAATGGTTTAACCGCGTTTCAGGCTGCCTAAGCAAACAAGATAAGCGTTTCATTCAAAAAAGGATTTCATCATGTTCCACATCGCCCCACCCAATATTGCACCCTATCGCACCCACGCGCAGCAGCATTTTCCCAGCTTGCTTACCCCCCGCCCCAGCAACAGCCATAAAGGCACATTTGGCACGGTGGGCATTATTGGCGGCGGCGATGGCATGACGGGCGCGGCATTGCTGGCGGGGATTGCCGCGCTGCAAACGGGTTGCGGCAAAGTATTCGTTGGGCTTAACCAAGCCACGCTGCCCAGCGCCGCCTATGCCTATCACCCCGAATTGATGCTGGACACCAGCGCACATATTGTTCAGCGCAACAACATCAGCACATGGGTGATTGGCTGCGGCTTGGGGCAAAACGAATCTGCCGCGCGCGCCTTGCACGCTGTGTGGCACAGCAACCATCCGCAGCTAGTGTTAGACGCGGATGCACTGCATTTGCTGGTCAATCATCCCAAATTATTCCCGCCCGCTAAACACACCGATTTGGTATTAACCCCGCACCCTGGCGAGGCCGCGCATTTGCTGGATGTGAGCGCCAGCCAAGTGCAAAGCAATCGCGCATGGGCGGCGCGCGAAATCGCCAATCGCTATCGCGCGTGGTGCATTTTAAAAGGGCATGAAACCGTGATTTCATCGGCGCGCGGCTTTTTGCACGTTAATAAAACAGGCAACGCAGGTTTGGCAACCGCAGGCAGCGGCGATGTGTTATCAGGCATTGTCGGCAGCTTGTTGGCACAAGGCATCGCCGCAGAAGAAGCCGTGCCCGCAGCGGTTTGGCTGCACGGCGCAGCATCAGAAATCTTAGCCTACACACAAGTCGGACCCATCGGCTTGCTGGCGGGCGAAATTGCCGAAGCCGTGCGCTGGCTGAGAAATCGGCTTACCGCGAATATTTAAAACCCATGTTGTAAACCATTCCAAAAAGCAGCCTGAAAACCCATAAACCGATTTTCAGGCTGCCTTTTGATTATCTTGCCGCCAAACAAAAAACCGCATCCCAAAGGATACGGTTTTCTTTTCATTAGCAAAACTAATAAACGTATATCAAGCAGCAAAGGCTTGGTCTACGCGCTCGCGCAATTCTTTGCCTGGTTTGAAATGGGGTACGCGCTTTGCGGGCACTTCCACTCGTTCGCCAGTTTTTGGATTGCGCCCAACGCGCGGTGGGCGGTAGTTTAAGTCAAAGCTACCAAACCCACGGATTTCAATACGCTGACCTTTTGCAAGCGAGCGAGTCATGGTATCCACCAAAACTTTTACGCCGTATTCAATGTCTTTGGCTTGCAGCTCAGTGCCTTCGTTGTTTTCAATAAACAATTCAGCCAAGCGAGCCATTAACTCTGATTTGGTCATTGTGTTTTTACCTTGTTAGTTTTTGTTCAAAGATGCTTTAAGCAAATCACCCAAGCTGGTTGTGCCTGCGCTAGCGGAGCTGGCTGCATTGATAGATTTCAACGCATCTTGGTCTTCTTTGCGATCTTTGGCTTTGATAGACAATTTAATGCTGCGGTTTTTGCGATCAACCGACAAGATGATGGCTTCAACTTCATCACCTTCGTTCAGCTTGGTGGTCAAATCTTCCACGCGATCAGCAGCAAATTCAGATGCAGGCAAGTAGGCTTCTACTTCTTCTGCCAAAGTTACCACTGCGCCTTTGGCTTCAACTGATTTCACCGTACCTTTAACCAAAGCACCTTTGTCGTTTACAGACAAGAAATTGTTGAATGGATCGCCTTCAAGCTGTTTGATGCCCAAAGAGATGCGTTCTTTTTCAACATCAATCGCCAATACAACGGTTTCCACTTCTTCGCCTTTTTTGTATTTGCGAACAGCTTCTTCGCCTGATTCAGTCCAAGAAAGATCAGACAAGTGAACCAAACCATCGATGTTGCCAGGCAAGCCTACGAACACGCCAAAATCGGTGATGGATTTAACCGCGCCTTTGAGTTTGTCGCCTTTGTTGTAGTTGGCTTCAAATTCTAACCAAGGGTTAGCTTGGCATTGTTTCATGCCCAAGCTGATGCGGCGTTTGTCTTCATCGATGTCCAAAATCATCACTTCTACTTCATCGCCCAGTTGAACGACTTTGCTTGGGTGAACGTTTTTATTGGTCCAATCCATTTCAGAAACGTGAACCAAACCTTCAATACCTTGTTCAATTTCTACAAACGCGCCGTAGTCGGTCAAGTTAGACACTTTACCAAACAGGCGTGAGCCTTGTGGGTAGCGACGTGCCAAACCTTCCCATGGGTCTTCGCCCAATTGTTTCAAGCCCAAAGATACACGTTGTTTGTCTTGGTCAAAACGCAATACTTTGGCTTCTACTTCTTTGCCTACTTCCAATACTTCGCTTGGGTGTTTTACACGACGCCATGCTAGGTCGGTGATGTGCAGCAAGCCGTCGATGCCGCCCAAATCTACGAATGCGCCGTAGTCGGTGATGTTTTTCACGATGCCTTTTACGATGGTGCCTTCTTGCAAGGCTTCCATCAGAGCTTTGCGTTCTTCGCCCAAAGTGGCTTCTAGCACGGCGCGGCGGGATACGACTACGTTGTTGCGTTTGCGATCCAATTTGATGACTTTGAACTCAACTTCTTTGCCTTCAAATTGTGAAGTGTCTTTGATGGGGCGTACGTCCAACAAAGAGCCTGGCAAGAAAGCGCGGATACTGTTAATCATCACAGTTAAGCCGCCTTTAACTTTGCCATTGATTACGCCAGATAGGATTTCGCCGTCTTCCATGGCTTCTTCCAAGGTAATCCAATCGGCTGCGCGTTTGGCTTTTTCGCGTGATAGTTTGGTTTCGCCGAAGCCGTTTTCTACGGATTCGATGGTTACGGTTACGAAATCGCCTACTTTAACTTCCAGTTCGCCCAAGGAGTTTTTGAACTCGGCGATGTCAATCAAAGATTCTGATTTCAAGCCTGCGTTCACAATCACGAATTTGTCGGTGATGTCCACTACTTCGGCAGTAATCACTTCGCCATGATTCATTTCTTGGGTGTTAGAGTATTCTTCCAATAACTGGGCAAAATTTTCCATGTTTGGTTTTGCTTTCTATGCACCGCCAAGGTGTGCGGGGTTGGGTTGGTTGATTTGCTTATGCCCTTGGCTCATAAACAAGGTGATTTCAGGCTGCCTATGCAAGGCTGCGCTGGAAAAGGAAAACGGCGCATTATACGCGCTTTTTGGGTTTTGAGTAGGGTAGAAGGCTGTTTTTGTGCGTTTTTTTGATCTATTGTTGGTTGGGCGGCTGAATAGGACAGCCTGAAAACGGTTTGCGCCCCCATTATTGGGCTTACCATAACTGCGATTGGCGTTTTCAGGCTGCCTTTGGGCTGGCGTGATAGCAATCTAACACTTGCTGCACGGTGTCTTCTATGCTGCGGTAGGATGTATCCAGCAGCTTGGCATCGGGCAGTTGCTGCAAGGGGGCGACGGGGCGGTTGCGGTCAGCTTCGTCTCGCGCTTGGATGTCAGCGAGAATTTGGGCGAATTGTTCGCCATCAAGCGGTGCGCCGATTTGCTTGGCGCGGCGTTCGGCGCGGATTTGCGCGCTGGCGGTAAGGAAAATTTTGAGCTGGGCTTGGGGGAAAATCACCGAGCCGATGTCGCGTCCGTCTGCCACCAAGCCTTGCTCGGTTAAAAAGCTGCGCTGGCGTTGCAACAGGGCTTGGCGCACGGTAGGCAGCTTGGCGACGGCGGATGCGCCCATGCCAATGTGTTCGCTGCGAATGGCTTGGGTTGCGTCTTGCCCGTTTAGCCAAATGGTTTGCCCGCGAAATTCGGCGGGCAGCTCGGCGGCAAGTGCGGCGACGGCGGCTTCGTTTGCCCAATCTATGTTGTGATTTTGCGCGTACAGCGCGGTGAGGCGGTAGAGCGCGCCTGAGTCTAAATATGCCCAGCCGAGTGCGGCGGCGACGCGGGCGGCGATGGTGCCTTTGCCTGAGGCGGAGGGGCCGTCTAGGGCGATGACTTTTTGCATGGTGGTTTCCTTGTGGTGGGCGATGTTTTTTGAATGTTAGGCAGCCTGAAAAATAAGAAATGCCGTCATTCCCGCGCAGGCGAAAATCTTGTTTGATATTCAGAAATTATTGTAAAAACAAACTATTATTTCAGATTAACCAAGATTCCCGCCTACGCGGGAATGACGGAGCTTTAACTATTTCTTGTTTCATTTTTAGGTTGTGCAAAGGTTTCAGGCTGCCTTTAAATGATAGGGCAGCCTGAAACGGTCATTTCATCCACGCACGCAAAGCGTGGGTATGGCGGCGCAACGCCATGAAAACGGTTAAACCGCATAAAAGTTTTGGGGCTGTCCTAGATAACTAGGATAAATTACTTCTTACCAATTGTTTTAAAA
>CAUQQW010000083.1:0-9255 GCA_963520365.1 uncultured Kingella sp. | reverse complement strand
TAAATGTCTTGGTGGGAATTTAGGGGATTTTGGGGAATTTTGCAAAGGTCTCTTTCAGGCTGCCTTTGTGTGCCTGATAGAGGCAGCCTGAAAATATGAAATAGCGTTTTCAGGCTGCCTAAAATGTCGTCTATACTTTACATATTGCCCATCCCATCTTAAAATGTCGCCTATACCCGACAAATCAATCAACCGATATGAACCAAGTTAAACAATACCGAACCGCGCTGGGTTTGTCGCAGCAAGCGTTGGCGCAAGCGGTTGGCGTGTCGCGGCAAACGGTTAATCAGCTAGAAAACCAAGATTACAACCCCACGCTGTCGCTGTGCATTCGCATCGCCAAGGCGTTGAACACCGATTTGAACACTTTATTTTGGGAGAACGAAAATGACGAAGAATAAACATGATTTTGACGAACGCCAACAGCAAATCGTCAATGCTCGCATGGCAAAATGCGCTCATATGTTATTGGTGATTTCTTGTGTGCTTATTGTGGTGGGGGAATTATCAAAATGGATTAGCGGCAAAGCATGGTTTAGCACTACGCCGTGGTATTTTGTGGTGATGTTTATCAGCTATTTTCTCAATTCCAACTCGCAGACGGCTGAAATTATTGACGGCTTGGAAGAGCTGGATGAGCAGCAGTTGCCGCAATATTTGCAGCGTCGGAAGAAAACCAGCCTGATAGAAGGCGTGGGCATTAGCTTGGTGCTGAGTGCATCGCTCTATTGGGGCGCGCATGCGCCGATTGAGTTTGCCGTATTCGGTTTTGTAATTTTGGCGTTGGTGATTAGCTATGGGCTGTATGTGATTGACAAGCAAAAAGCGCAGAAATATATGCAACGCCTGAATGAAAAATAAGCACATAGGCAGTCTGAAAACAGAAATAACACGTTTCAGGCTGCCTTTTTTGCATACAAAGGCAGCCTGAAACCCAAACCCCGCTATAATCACCACCTTTTTCACCCTCCCCTCCACCATGCTCCCCAAACTTGACCGTATCTGGCAAATCTCCGCCGTCTATTGCATCCTGCTCACTGCTCTCGCCCTCGCCACGCCGCTCACCTTCGCCCCCTATTACCAATTCTGGCTGATGCCGCTGCTGTTTGGCGGCTTGGTGCGCCTGATTGAGCTCAAACCCCACCGCGCCGTGCGCTCTGCTTACTGGTTTGGCTTGGTTGCATACACCGTGCAATTTTGGTGGATACACACCGCGCTGCACGGCATCGCCAAGCTGCCCGAATATTTCGCTATTCCGCTCACCCTGCTGCTGCCCGCCTTTTTGGCGCTGTATCCTGCGCTTGCCTTTTGGCTGTATCGCCATTTCAGGCTGCCGCGCCCTATTGGGCTAGGCATCGGCTTGCCCGTGCTGTGGACGCTCACCGAATTTGCCCGCGAACGCCTGCTCACAGGCTTTGGCTGGGGCGCGCTGGGCTATTCGCAAATCGCCGATAACAGCCCGCTGGCAGGCTTCGCGCCGCTGGGCGGCATCCATTTGGTTACATTCGCCACCGCGCTGGTAAGCACATGGCTGGTGCTGCTGGTAAACAATCAACACGCCAAACAACGCATCGGCGCAGGCATCGGCATCGCCGCCGTCTTGCTTTCAGGCTGGCTGCTGCGCGGCGTTTCGTTTACCCAGCCCGTTGGCGCGCCAACTACCGTTGCCCTTGCGCAAGGCAACATTGAACAGCGGCTCAAATTCCAAAACAACCAAATCCTGCCCACTTACCAACGCTATCTGGAACAAGTTGCCAGTACCCGCGCCCAAATCGTTATCCTGCCCGAAACCGCCCTGCCTGTGTTTTTGCAAAACACGCCCAGCGAAATCATCCAAGAATTCGCCCAAACCGCGCGCCACAACGGCAGCAGCCTAGCCGTTGGCATACCGATGTTTACCCCCGATGGCGAAAATTATCTTAACGCCGTAGTCAATCTCACCGACTACACCCCTGAAAGGCAGCCTGAAACGCTCCCTGCCTACGCCAAAAACCACCTTGTGCCCTTTGGTGAATACAAACCGCTCAAACCCATCACCCAATTTCTCTACAACGCCATGAATATGCCCTTGGGCGATTTTCAACAAGGCGGCGCAGCGCAAACACCGTTTAGCATGGCAAACCAAAAAGTCGCCTTCAACATCTGCTATGAAGATGGCTTTGGCGACGAGCTGATTGCTTCCGCCCGTCAAGCCACGCTGTTGGCAAACGCCAGCAATATGGCGTGGTATGGCGATTCCAACGCCATGTGGCAACAGCTACAACAATCGCAAACCCGCGCGCTGGAACTTGGGCGCTATATGGTTCGCGCCACCAACACAGGCGCAACCGCCATCGTTTCACCGCAAGGCAGCATCGTGCAACAAACCACGCCCAACACCATCGCCGTGTTAGAAGGCAGCGTGCAAGGCATGGCGGGCGAAACGCCGTTTATGAAACTTGGCGGCTCGCTGCCGCTTATCGGCTTGCTTGCTGCGATTGCGGCGTGGCTGAAATGGCGGTTTAGGCAGCCTGAAAATACAAAATAAGGGTGAAATACACCAACCCCATTTTAGCTTCGCAACTCCGCTACGCTACGCAGGCAGCCTCCCCCACAAAGGCAGCCTGAAATCCATTAACCGCGTATAATCCGCGCCTTTCAAATTTTGAGTACACATCATGTTTAGAACCCTGCTCGGCGGCAAAATCCACCGCGCCACCGTAACCCAAGCCGACTTGAACTACGTCGGCAGCATCACCATCGACCAAGACCTGCTGGACGCAGCAGGCATTTGCGTAAACGAAAAAGTACAAATCGTGAACAACAACAACGGCGCACGCTTGGAAACCTACACCATCGCAGGCGAGCGCGGCAGCGGCATCGTGTGCCTGAACGGCGCAGCCGCGCGGCTGGTGCAGGCGGGCGATATTGTGATCATTATGTCGTATGTGATGCTGTCTGAGCCTGAAATTGCCAGCCATCAGCCCAAAGTGGTGCTGGTGGATGCAACAAACAAAATCCACGACATCATTCATTACGAGCCAGCGAATACCGTTTTGTAGCGTTGAGGCAGCCTGAAAAACAAAACCATTTGGTCTCATGCCAAACGGTTTTTTGCTGGATAGATTGGATTTCAGGCTGCCTATCATCGCCTCGCCGCCAGCCGATACACCCACACCGCCGCAGGCGGCGAATTGCGCCACACCACCGCGTGCCGAAAGCTCTCAATGCCCGTATCCGCCGCCAACAGCGGAATCGGATTTTTCAGCCCATAAGTAAACTGCACCAACACCGACTGCGGATTTTTGTGCAACTCGCTCTGCAAAAACAAGCCAATAGCCCGCGCCTCATCTTTCGCCAAACTGCGAAACGGCAGCGACGACACAATCGTTTTATTACCCGCTTCCCGCCAATGCGGCAAATCCTGCACCTTGCAACACGCCACCTCAATCTCAGGCATTCTGCGCTGCAATTCCAGCGCAAACGGCTCCAAAAACTCGCACGCCACCAAGCGATTTTTCTGTGCCACCGATTGCGCCAACACCCGCGTAATCGCCCCATTGCCCGCGCCCGCTTCAATAAACAACGCATCCCGCGCACCATAGCGCAACGCCGCCGAAGTCATCGCCCGCCCCAGCATTTTGGAAGACGGCAAAATACTGCCCACATTGCGTGGATGACGCGCATAACGTTTCAACCAATCTGCCGCTTCATGGCTTTGCTGCGACACATGGCTAAACAAACGAGAAACAAAACTGGGCTTCATAAACATAGATAATGGAATAAAAGATTTGAAATTATAACCAGTTATGCTGCAATATGAGCAACATCATTTAGGCTATCTAAAAATAAAAACTCTAATTACATCCATTAAGCAAATTAAGTTCCAAATCAACAAACCCCGCTGATATTTTTGATATAGTAGGCAGCCTGAAAATTCCTATTCCATCCACGAAAGCCCAACCATGATTACCAAAGCCCAATACCAAGCCCAAGCCGCGCAAGGCTACAACCGCATCCCGCTGGTGCAAGAACTGCTCGCCGATTTAGACACGCCGCTGTCGCTGTATCTGAAACTCGCCAACCAGCCTTTTAGCTATCTGCTGGAATCCGTGGTGGGCGGCGAGCGTTTTGGGCGCTATTCGTTTATTGGGCTGCCTTGCCGCGACTACATCAAAGTTTCAGGCAATCGCACCGAGATTTACCAAAACCACCAGCTGATTCAAACTCACGATGGCAACCCATTGGCGGTGATTGAGCAATACCACGCCCAATTCAAAACGCCCGAAATCCCCAGCCTGCCCCGTTTCACAGGCGGCTTGGTGGGCTATTTTGGCTACGAGAGCATTTATCATTTTGAACACATCGCTCATCGCTTGCGGCAGCCTGAAAAAGACAATCCGCTGCACACGCCCGATATTTTCCTGATGCTGTCGCAAGAGCTTGCCGTGGTGGACAATTTAAGCGGCAAAATTTATCTGATTGTGTATGCCAACCCCAGCGAGCCGCAGGGCTACGAAAACGCACGCGCAAAGCTGGAAAACCTGCGCGAAAAGCTGCGCCAAAGCGTTGCCATTCCGCTGTCGCTGGGCAGCCAACGCACCACGCCGCAGCATCTCACGGGCGAAACAACGTTTAAAAGCTATGTGCGCCGCGTGCGCGACTATATTCTCAACGGCGATTGTATGCAGGTGGTGCCCGCGCAAAGCATGAAGCTGCCTTTTGCTGACAACCCGCTGCATCTGTATCGCGCCTTGCGCACGCTCAACCCATCGCCTTATCTGTTTTACTACCATTTTAGCGATTTCCACATTGTTGGCTCATCGCCCGAAATTTTGGTGCGCCGCGAACGCGATAAAGTGGTGGTGCGCCCGATTGCTGGCACGCGATTGCGCGGCGCAACGCCCGAACAAGATGCACTAAACGAGCAAGATTTGTTAAACGACCCCAAAGAAATCGCCGAACACACCATGCTGATAGATCTTGGGCGCAACGATGTGGGGCGCATCAGCCAAATCGGCAAGGTGGCGGTTACCGATAAAATGGTGGTAGAAAAATATTCGCATGTGATGCACATCGTTTCCAATGTAGAAGGCAGCCTGAAAGCAGGCGTGAGCAATATGGACATCCTTGCCGCCACCTTCCCCGCTGGCACGCTATCGGGCGCGCCCAAGGTTCGCGCGCTGGAAATCATTGAAGAGCTGGAAACCACCAAGCGCAATATCTACGGCGGCGCGGTGGGCGTGTGGGGCTTTAATAACGACATGGATTTGGCGATTGCCATCCGCACGGCGATTGTGAAAGACGGCGAATTGTTTGTGAGCAGCGGCGCGGGCATCGTGGCAGACAGCGTGGAAGAGAGCGAATGGCAGGAAACGCAAAACAAAGCCCGCGCCGTGTTGCGCGCGGCGGAGATGGTGCAAAACGGGCTGGATAATTGATTTCAGGCTGCCCAAACCATAAAATGCAGCCTGAAAAAAGCAGCCTGAAATCCTCATCCGCTATCATCGCCATGCACCAGTAGCACTTTCAGGCTGCCTCATAAAGCAAGCCGCATCCACCCACTTAACCAAAAGGAAAACTGATGAAACACCTAACCATCGCCCTCGCCACCTTGTTGCTCGCCAGCCAAGCCACCGCTGCGCCTAAGCTCAAAACTTTCCCCCTAGATGAGTTTGGCTGCGTGGAAAATGTGCCCGTTAAAAAAGGTGAACACTATCGCATCCGCGCCAAAATCGACGGCATGATGCTTATCGTGCCCGATGGCTATGCCGCCTATGCCACGCTCTACAACGCCGCAGGCAAAGCCGTGCAGCCTGAACGCGCCACCTATCCAGATGGCAATGGCGAGCAATTTGCCGAATTGCGCCAAGGCAACTATGTATTCAAAATCAACCAAAGCAAAACCATCAAAAGTTTGTGTGTCAACGCCGCCAATTAAACGCCTAGTGAACCTACCAACCCGTTTTAGTTTCGCAACTCCGCTTCGCTACGCAGGCTGCCTCACATCATAGGCAGCCTGAAAAGCATAAAACCGTTTAACTCTACTAGAATCGCCCCCCCTTTTTTCACACACACATCCCAACAAAAAATGCCCCCCATCTTTATCGCCGTTCTCATCGCACTACAAATCTTTATCTACTGCGCCGCCCGCACCATCTTGTGGCAATTCCGCATCCAAGCCCCCGCCAAACGCAAAACCCTCTACACCCTCGCCTATGTGCTGTGCAACGGCCTCACTTTCGCCGCGCTTGCCCTGCGCCAAAGCACGCTGTTTCGGCTGAACACCGCCATGCTGGTTGCCCTGCTGTATATCGTGCTCACCAGCATCGCCGTGCTCATTATCTGGCGCATCGCCCGCCCCATCAGGCAGCCTGAAAAACTCGCCCGCGAACTGCGTCTCATCGCCCCTGCGCTGCTGGTTGCCCTGTTTGCGCTATCGGTTTACAACGCCTACACCCCTGTTGTGCGCCATCTCAGCATTCAAATCAACAAGCCGCTCGCCCAGCCCATCCGCATCGGCATGGCATCCGACACCCATCTTGGCACACTGGTGGGCGCGCGCCAGCTAGACAAACTCGCCCGCATCATGCAGCAAGAAAAAGTGGACATCATCCTGCTGCCAGGCGACATCATGGACGACGACATCGCCGCCTACACCGCCGAAAACATGAAGCCCCATCTTGCCCAATTGCGCGCGCCGCTGGGCGTGTATGCCACCTTGGGCAACCACGACTACTTCATCAACCCCCAAGCCATCACCCGCGCCATTGAAGACGCAGGCATTCAAGTGCTGAATGACCAAGCCATCCTAATCAACAACCAATTTTGGCTGATTGGTCGCCCCGATAATCTAGACAGCCATCGCCAAGCAACCCACAGCCTTGTGCAACAAACCAACCCCGCGCAGCCCATTATTTTGCTAGACCACCGCCCCGACCAAATCGCGCAACACGCCGAATTGCCAATTGATTTGCAACTATCAGGGCACGTTCACAACGGGCAAATCTTCCCCGCCAATCTCATCGTGAAATTTATCTACCCCGCGCTGGCAAACGGCTACAAAGTCATCGGCAATGGGCATTTTGTCGTAACTTCGGGCTACGGCTTTTGGGGCATACCGTTTCGGCTCGGCTCGCAAAGCGAAGTGTGGATTATTGATGTGAACGGGCGCTCATAACCGTGTTAATCGGCAGCCTGAAAACAAATCTTGCCCAACGGCGTTTTCAGGCTGCCCCAAGCCGCCCGATGCAGCCTGAAAACCCAGCAGCCATATTTTTCAGGCTGCCGCGCAATCTTGATTATTCCCGCCCCGCGCCCCACCTAACGGCAGCCTGAAACAAACGGAGACCCCCGATGCACACCATCCAAGACTATCTGCAAACCCAAGCGCTCAAACTCAACCCCGAAGCCATCGCCATCGCCCGCGCCGCCACACAAACCATTATCGCACACGGGCAAGCGCACATTGAACGCAGCATCCTGCTGCCCAGCCAGCTTGCCCCCACCTTCGCCCAACAGCCCGAAGCCGAAGCCCTGCTCAAACAGCTCTACATGGCGCTAGATTCCGCCCACAGCCAACAGCCCGCGCAAACCATCGCGCTTTATGGCAACTACGCCCCCAGCCAAAGCCTGATTCGCCTAATCCAACACGGCGCGCCCGTTGAAGACAGCATCGCGCTCAACGAAGACAACTACTGGCAACACCTTGCCGCTCGCAGCGCCCAATCAGGCTGGGCACAAATCGCCCACAGCACCCAACAATGGCTTGCCAACGGCGAACTCAAAGGCGAGCACAACCAACGCAGCCCCAGCCAAACCAGCCTACCCATCAGCACCGAAGACGGCACGGTTTACGGCGTGCTGCACCTAGAAACCGCCGCCCCGCTCACCGATGAGCAACTCGCCCATTGGATAGGCGTTGCGCTTGGCATCCACCCGATACTCAGCCAATTGCTGCCGCAAGCTCAAAGCGCAGATGAATAAGCAGCCTGAAACCCTGTTCAGCGTAGTTAAAACCCTTTTCAGGCTGCCTACCCCCGATGCAGCCTGAAACCATAAACCCAACTAACCACACACAAAGAAAGCAACCAAACCATGACACTACAACACATCACATCCTGCCGCCTGCCCACCGAACACGGCATCTACCAAATGCACGGCTACCAAGACAGCCAAACAGGGCAAGAACACATCGCCCTTGTTATGGGCGACATCACCACCCCCGCGCCCGTGCTCTCGCGCATCCACTCCGAATGCCTAACAGGCGACGCCCTGTTCTCGCAAAAATGCGACTGCGGCCCCCAGCTACAAGCCGCCATGCAAGCCATTGCCGCCGAAGGGCGCGGCGTGATTGTTTACCTGCGCCAAGAAGGGCGTGGCATTGGCTTAATCAACAAAATCCGCGCCTACGCCCTGCAAGACCAAGGCATGGACACGGTAGAAGCCAATCTCGCGCTCGGCTTGCCGATTGATGCCCGCGATTTCACCCTTGCCAAACACATCTACGACCATCTCGGCATCCACAGCATCCGCCTGCTCACCAACAACCCCGAAAAACTGCAAACCATGCAACAAGTCGGCATCAACATCGTCGAACGCCTGCCGCTGCACGTCGGCATCAACCCCGAAAACCAAAACTATCTCAACACCAAAGCCCAAAAACTCAACCACATGAAAGACTAAAATGATCTACCTCGCCCTACTCTGCGCCGCCATCACCGCCGCCATCCATTTCTACATCTTCTACCTAGAACTGCTTGCCTACGGCGCCAGCAACTTCCGCCGCGTGTTCCAAATCCCGCCCGAACACCTGCCCATCGTGCGCGCGCCGTTTAACAATCTCGCCATCTACAACATCGCCCTTGCCCTATCCGCCTTTCTCGGCATTCTGTTGCACATCGTCGCCGACAGCAACTACCTTTACGGCATGGCAAATGGCTTAATCTTCGCCGCGCTGGGCACCGCCACCGCCGCAGGCGTGTATCTATGGTATAGCCAGCCGAGCAAACAACGCCCCGCGCTGATCCAAGCCGCCCCTGCCTTGCTTGGGCTAATCTGCCTCGCCCTGAGCTAAGGCAGCCTGAAACCCGATTTCAACCCTGCAAACCAATCAGGCGGATTGGCATATAGGACAAAAAAGGTGCTCCCCTTTATGAATTCGTGAACTAGCAAACATGGTATTTGCAACGTTATTTACTGTTTTATTTGCTATTTTTTTTAGCCTGAGACCTTTGCAAAATTCCCCAAAATCCCCTAAATTCCCACCAAGACATT
>CAUQQW010000082.1:0-10128 GCA_963520365.1 uncultured Kingella sp. | reverse complement strand
TCTTTGGCGAAGCAAAGAAAAGTAAGTGCCCCGTCGGCACGAGACGCATGGTTAAGGCTAATCGGATGCTAACCACAAAGCACCAAACCCATTTTCAGGCTGCCGCAAAGATGCGCCCAAAAGGCAGCCTGAAAACCACCCACAATGGAGCGTCGGCGGCTCGCCAACATCTTGGTAAACACGCCACCGCTAGCACTTGCATCAACCCTTTGGCAACGAGCCATCGCCACTCCAACTCGTTTCAGGCTGCCATTCAGAAACCCCAAAGCACCCCACCCCAAACTTCCCCACAACCACCCCCAGCAAACCAGTTAAAATACACCCCCTTTCCAACCCCACAATCCAAACCACCATGACCCCAACCCAACTCACCCACACCGCCGCCGTTCTCGCCCAAATGCTCACATTTGAACAACCCGCCGACGTCGTCCTATCCAACTACCTGCGCAACCACCGCAAACTCGGGCGCAACGACCGCCACGAAATCGCCGAAACCGCCTTCGCCGCCATCCGCCATTATCAAAAAATCGCCGCCGCGCTGCGCCGCCCCGCCGTGCAATCGCGCAAAGCCGCGCTCGCCGCGCTGATACTCGGGCGCAGCGTCAGCATCAGCCAAATTGAAAGCCTGCTCAACAAAAGCGACAACGAAAAAGAATTTCTCAGCAGCCTGAAAGCCCGCAAAAACGAATTTTCAGGCTGCCTAAACACCGCCGCCGAACTGCCCGAATGGCTTATCGCCCAACTGCAAAAACAGCTCACCGACGAGCAAATCCTCGCCTTCGGGCGCAGCATCACCCAACCTGCCCCGCTGGATGTGCGCGTCAACACGCTTAACAGCAAGCGCGACAAAGTCCTCGCCCAACTACAAACCGACTACCCGCAAGCCATCGCCACCCCGCTCGCCCCGCACGGCATCCGCTTCCCCAACAAGCCCGCGCTCAACCAACATCCCCTATTCCTTAACGGCACCATAGAAGTGCAAGACGAAGGCAGCCAACTGCTCGCCCAGCTCGTCAACGCCAAACGCGGCGAAATCATCGTAGATTTTTGCGCAGGCGCAGGTGGCAAAACCCTTGCCATCGGCGCGCAAATGGCAAACAAAGGGCGCATCTACGCCTTTGATGTTTCCGAAAAACGCCTCGCCAACCTAAAACCACGCATGACCCGCGCAGGGCTAACCAACATCCACCCCGAAAAAATCCACAGCGAAACCGACCCGCGCATCGCAAGGCTCGCCGGCAAAGCCGACCGCGTGCTGGTGGACGCACCCTGCTCGGGGCTGGGTACGCTGCGCCGCAACCCCGATCTTAAATACCGCCAATCGCCCGAAACCCTAGCCAATTTGCAAGCCCAACAGCAAAGCATCTTGCACGCCGCCGCCGAACTCGTGCGCGCAGGCGGGCGGCTGGTTTACGCCACTTGCAGCATCCTGCCCGAAGAAAACGAAAACCAAGCCGAACACTTCTTGCAAACCCACCCCGACTTTGAACTACTGGATTGCAGCGAACTCTTCGCCGCGCAAAAAATCCCACTCAACACGGGCAAATACCTGCGCCTAGACACCGCCACGCACAACACAGACGGCTTTTTCGCCGCCGTGTTCCAGCGCAAGGGGGCGTAACGTGTTCAATCGTTTTCAGGCTGCCTTTTGTTTACCGCATTCCGTTGCAGGGGGCGATTTATTGCCCACTTGAACTTTGAGAGCTTAATGTAAACGAAAAGGTGAGCAACAAACTGCCCGCACTACTAATCAAAACCAAGCTGGGTTTTTATTGAAAATCCATATTACAATTAATAATCAATAAGATACAAGGCGTCAATATGAACAAATTTATTCTTTCGTTATTACTAACTGCAAATATGGCATGGCTGCCAGCAGCACAGGCACAACAACCTTTATCATCTCAACCACAGAAAGCGAGTAAAAACATGGAAATTTCAAATGAAGATTTAGAGTTTGAAAAAAATAAAACAACATTGCAACAAATGATTTCGTTTCCAAACGATAAAATTAAGGCAATCAATTTATTAGCAATAGAATCGTATCGCACTTTGGATTTAAGATTGGATAGAAAAGGATTTGCATACTATAAACAAGACAATATTCCTATCGGGTGGAGAGCTGCATTTGACGGTAGCGATGCAATAGGTTGGTTTCGTATAAAAAACGAAAAAATGAATAACATTCTTAATACAATAAAAAACATACCCGCATCTCCAAGAGATAATGAATATTATATTTGGCTAGGAGAAATGATTGAAATTGAATATTTCAATCGCAATCCTGTTCATATCGTAATTGGTGGGCAATATTCCTCTAAACAAAAGTATTTAATAGCAGAAATTGAAGGCATATCAGATAAACCTGTACGGATTACTATTCCATTAAAAGATATTCAGAACCTGTTTTATTCTATTGATACTACACATACTTTATTTAGTTATTATGATAAGGAGAATTAAATGATAACAGCAAAAAATTTTAAAAACCGAGGTAATTATGATAAATTACTTTTCTCCTTATTATTAGCTGCAAGTATGGCATGGCTGCCAGCAGCGCAGGCACAACAATCTTTATCATCTCAACCACGGAAAGCGAGTAAAAACATGGAAGTTTCAAATGAAGATTTAGAGTTTGAAAAAAACAAAACAACATTGCAAAAAATGATTTCGTTTCCAAACGATAAAATTAAGGCAATCAATTTATTAGCAATAGAATCGCATGCTGTTGAAGATTTAAGGATTGATAAAAAAATCTTTACCTATTATAAACAAAAAAATATTTCTAATGGATGGAGAGCTCAGGCATTTAAAGGTGGAGATGCAAGAGGTTGGTTTCGTATAGTGAATGAAAAAATGAAGGATGTTTTCGGTACAATCAAAAATCTACCTGTATCTCCAAGGAATAATGAATATTATGTATCACTTGGAGCAATGATTGAAATCGAATATTTTGATAAAAATCCTATTTATATTATTATTGGGGAGCAAGGCTCCCCTACGCAAAAATATTCAGTAGCAGAAATTGATGGCGTATCAGATAAATCAATCCGTATTACTATTCCATTAAAAGATATTCGGGATTTGTTTTATTCTATTGATAATACCCATATTTTATTTAGTTATTATGACAAGGAGAGTTAAATGGTTACAGCAAAAGATTTTGAAAAAAACGGCATTATTATGTCAGTTAGTTTTCCGCATAATATAACACCTGAAACGGCTGATTATGAAATTACTGAAAATTATTTAAGCAATATTGATATTTTCAATAAAACAGGTAATAATTTGCCTAAATTTAATCTTGAATTTGCACAAACACTGATACCTGATGCAACAAATGCTCTCCCGAATGATATTAAAAAGCTGGATACCGCATTAGCATATTTACAGCAAAATCCAGAAGCAGCCAAATTGATTGAACAGGCTGCAAAAAATGGCGTTAATATCGTTATGGTAAATAAAGGACACAGTTACTATCACCGTTTAAATGATGGCAAAACCGATGGAATTATCTTTTGGAATCCCAATGAATCCATGGAGTTATTTGAAGACATCAATGGGCAAAGAGTATCACTAGGCAAACAATCGCCTGCTAATGTGTTACTCCATGAATTAGTCCACGCAACCGACCCCAAACTAGTTGGATTAAGAGCGGATATTGAAAAATATAGGGAATATTATGATGTAAGTGATGTAAACTTTAAATATGCTCGCCCTAGTGAATATATGGCAGTTACCACAGCCAACGAACTGGTAAGCAAATACCATAACGAGCCTATCCGTCCTGACTATGACCATCCAAACTATACCAAGGTAGCTCCTGCTGTTGCTAAAAGCCCGATTGATTTTCATACGATTGAATACAACAAAAAAGGAGAAATTGAGCGAGAAATAACGCAAACTTATGACGATAAAAAAGGGATTGTTTCAAGACAAACAGTTGATTTTTATCCTGATGAGCCCAATAAGCAATGTACAGTTAAAGAAACTTTGACAGATATTTACGGCAAACCTATTTCGCAAAGTCAATCAAAAGATTCTGCATCCATCTCGCCGCAAGAAATTGATTGGAACAAAATTTCCAATAAAGATTTGTACGCGGCAATATTATCAGGCGATACACAATCACGTGCTGCTCTTGCGGCTAGCTTTGCACAGTCGGATGCAGGGATGGCGTTAAAAGCACGCGGTGCGGAGCTTTATGCAGAACAGCAGGCGGAGCAACGCCAGCAAGCGTTTCAACGTGAATGGGAACAAATGCAAGAACAAGCTGAACAACGTCGCCAGCAGGAAGCGGAGCAGCAACAATCTCAATCACTATCTCGTGGGATAAGGCGTTAACGTGATTGATAAGCAGCAGACTAAACCAGTCTGCTTTTGTTTTATCTGACCACCTTTTTTAGTGAGAGGGAAATACATGGAATATGCTGATTATGATGAAGCAGATGCGCTGAATGATTTGAATGATGAATTGCGTGTGGCTATTCAGACTTTGATGGTTTTGAGTACGGAAATGACGGAGCGTGAACAAAGAATAGCTGATATGTTGATTCAAAATTCAAATGAAATTCGCCATAAGTTAAATAAGGAATCAACTCAATTTAGCAAGCATTTAATGGATGAAACAAAAAAGGTTTTGCCGCCATTGGTTCAGGAATACGACCGAATTGTGTCGCCTGTTTTTGATAAGGTGAAACAAACGCATAGGACGATTAATTTTTGGATTATGGGGATTATTGGGGTATTTATTGCATTGGGAATTATGTCTTGGTTTTTGGTGTGGCAATACAAAAATGAATTTATGCGTTATAAGAATAGTGTAGAGATTGTGCGGGCGTTTAATGCTTCGGATGCGGTGGTTTGTGATGGGCGGATTTGTGTTAAGGGGGAAGCGGGAAAGGGGTATAAGCCTTATGTGAGAGCGAAAGCGCGGGAGTAAACATGCCCCACACCGCCAACAAAACCCTAGCCCAAGCCGAGCGCATTATGCTGGTATCCGTGTTGCTGTCCGACCAATATTCGGGCAGCAGCCAAACACGCGAGCGCAGTTTTCAGGCTGCCTGCGCCGAAGCTGCCGAGCTGGTACGCGCCACAGGCGGCGAATTGGTTTGCAGCGAAACCAGCAAGCGCGACAAGCCGCACACCGCGCTATTCGTGGGCACGGGCAAAGCCGAAGAACTCGCCGATTTGGTCAAGCAACACGACATCCAGCTTGTGATTTTCAACCACGAGCTGTCGCCCACCCAAGAGCGCAATCTGGAACGCGCCCTGCAATGCCGCGTGCTAGACCGCGTGGGGCTGATACTCGCCATCTTTGCCCAGCGCGCCCAATCGCAAGAAGGCAAATTGCAAGTGGAGCTTGCCCAGCTCAACCACCTCGCCAGCCGCCTTGTGCGCGGCTACGGGCATTTGCAAAGCCAAAAAGGCGGCATTGGCTTAAAAGGCCCGGGCGAAACCCAGCTGGAAACCGACCGCCGCCTCATCCAAACCAAAATCAACGCACTCAAACGCCAGCTTGCCAACGTGAAAAAACAGCGCGAAACGCGGCGCAAATCCCGCCTTTCAGGCAGCCTGAAAACCTTTGCCATCGTGGGCTACACCAACGCAGGCAAATCCACCCTGTTCAACCGTCTCACCAAATCCGACGTATTCGCCAAAGACCAACTGTTCGCCACGCTGGATACCACCGCGCGGCGGCTCTATCTCAATCCCGAAGCCAGCATCATCTTGACCGACACCGTGGGCTTTGTGCAGGATTTGCCGCACAAGCTGGTTTCCGCCTTTTCTGCCACGCTGGAAGAAACCGCGCTGGCAAACGTGTTGCTGCACGTTGTGGACGCATCAGACCCCGAACACGAGCGCAAGATTGAAGACGTGAACGCCGTGTTAGCCGAAATCCACGCCGATAAAATTCCGCAGATTTTGGTGTACAACAAAATAGACTTGCTGCCCAAAGCCGAGCAACTGGCAGGCAGCCTGAAAAACACGGCGGGGGAAACCGTTGCCGTGCGCGTGTCGGCGGCAAGCGGCGCGGGCTTGGATGCGCTGCGCGAAGCGTTGGCAGAATGGGCGTGATGCGCTGCCTGCGCGGCGATGTGTTAGAATTTCGCCCGTCTTGCCTTTCAGGCTGCCGCAATGTTTAGGCAGCCTGAAAAGCCAAAACACCCTTTCTCAACCACCAATGGAGTAAACACCATGAGCATTAAAATCGTTGCCACCCTTGTTGTTAAACCTGAAAGCCGCGCCGAATTGCTGGTCGTGTTCCGCGATTTGGTGAACAAAAGCCGCGCCGAAGCGGGCAACCTGCGCTACGATTTGCACCAAGATTTGCAAAACGAAAACCGCTTGGTATTTGTGGAAACTTGGCAAGACCAAGCGGCGGTGGACAGCCACAACGCCAGCGCGCATTTTCAAAACTTCTTGCAAGCGATTGATGGCAAAACGGATAGCGTGGATATTGTGTTGATGACGGATGTGAGCGAAAACGGCAATTAAACGTCGCGCGTAATCAGCCAACATAAAAGGCAGCCTGAAAATGCGTTTTTCCGTTTTCAGGCTGCCTGATTATTTGAACCATATTGACCAAAGCTCAGCAGCAGATGGAGCGGCGACGGCTCGTCGCCAAATGGTGCATAAATGTGGAAATCAACAGCGTTGTTTACACTTTTCGGATTTTGGATGCAGACAAATTTGGCGGGTTTCGCAGGTTGTCAAGAATGCCGCAAGGCACGGCGAAGCCGCATGGTTCTTGATAATCTGCGAAAGCTGCTAAATCATCATGCAGCCAAAAAACGAAAGCTAGGCAGCCTGAAAAAGTGTAAACAACGCGACCTTTTCCAACACCTGAAAAGCATTTGGCATGGCTGCGAATGGTTTATTGATTGGATACGATTTTTCAGGCTGCCTCAATCGGCAAAGGCAGCCTGAAAGCGAGTTTACGAGTTTCTGCGAAACTAAAACCGTTTACTCATCACCCTTCACCGCTTCATCCAACTCGCGCAACCAAGCCAGTTTCTCGCCAATCTTAATCTCCAAGCCCCTATCCGTCGGCTGATAAAAATCGGGCTCGTCCATGCCGTCGGGCATATAGGTTTCGCCTGCCGCGTAGGCGTGCGGTTCGTCGTGGGCGTAGCGGTAATCGCGCCCGTAGCCGAGTTCCTTCATCAGCTTGGTGGGCGCGTTGCACAAATGCACGGGCACGGCTGCGCTGCCGTGTTCGCGCACAAACTGGCGCATTTGGTTAAACGCGGTGTAGCCTGCGTTGGACTTCGCCGCCGCTGCCAGATACAGCACCGCCTGCGCCAGTGCCAGCTCGCCTTCGGGACTGCCCAGCCGCTCGTAGGTTGCCGCTGCGTCGTTGGCGATTTGCATGGCGCGGGGGTCGGCGAGCCCGATGTCTTCCCATGCCATGCGCACGATGCGGCGCGCCAAATAGCGCGGGTCTGCGCCGCCGTCTATCATGCGGCAGAACCAATACAGCGCGGCGTTGGGATGCGAGCCGCGCACGGATTTGTGCAGGGCGGAGATTTGGTTGTAAAACGCTTCGCCGCCTTTATCAAAGCGCCGCAGCTGGCTACCCAGCGTTTGCGCCACCAGCTCGCTGCCGATTTCGGCGATGTTTTGCGTGCGCGCGGCGCGAATAATTTGTTCCAGTGTGTTCAACAGCCGCCGTGCGTCGCCGTCGGCGTGTTGGATGATGAGCTGCTGCGCTTCGGGCATGATGCTTATTTGCGCGTTTTCAGGCAGCCTGAAAACCTTGTCGCACAGCTGGGCAAGCGCATCGGGATTGAGCGGTTTGAGCGTATAAACTTGGGCGCGCGACAACAAGGCGGCGTTCACTTCAAACGATGGATTTTCGGTGGTCGCGCCGATAAAGGTAATCAGCCCGCTTTCAACGTGCGGCAAGAAGGCATCTTGCTGGGCTTTGTTAAAACGGTGCACTTCATCCACAAACAAAATGGTGCGCTTGCCGCGCTGCCACGCCATTTCGGCTTGGGTGATGGCTTCGCGGATGTCTTTCACGCCCGAAAACACGGCGGAAATCGGCAAAAATTGCGCGTCAAAACCCTGCGCCACAATCCGCGCCAGCGTGGTTTTGCCGATGCCTGCGCTGCCCCACAAAATCATGGAATGCGGCTCGCCGCTTGCCAGCGCAACGGCAAGCGGTTTGCCTGCGGCGGTTAGATGTTCCTGCCCCAACACTTCGGCTAGGCTTTGCGGGCGCAGGCGTTCGGCAAGGGGGGCGGCGGGAGCTTGGGAGAATAAATCAGACATGGTTTTCAGGCTGCCTTTGGATAAACAATCGCGCTATTTTAACATTGCACCCCGCGCGGCGATGGCAAGAGAGCGGCAGCCTGAAAACGCCAATCGCGTTAAAAATGTTATTTTACAAAAAGCATAAACGCGCAAATTTTGCCCTATATTTGTTATTTTCTAACACATAATCCGCCGCAAAAATCATTATCCGCCCGTCCTAGCCTTTTCAGGCTGCCTAATATTGCAACAGCAAACCATGCAAAGCCATTGTTAAGATTTGCAAACAATTTTAAACATTAGTATAGTAGCCGCTTTCCAACCTGTTAGTAAGGAGACTTAAATGAGCGATTTAAATACGCTATTTCAAACAATTAAACAACGCGACCCTAACCAAGCCGTGTTTCATCAGGCCGTTGAAGAAGTGTTTGGCAGCCTGAAACCATTTTTGGAAAAAAATCCCAAATACTTGCAGCATGGCTTGCTGGAACGCTTGGTTGAGCCCGAGCGCGTAATTATGTTTCGCGTGTCTTGGGTGGACGACAAGGGCAATGTGCAAGTAAACCGTGGCTACCGCATTCAAATGAATTCCGCCATCGGGCCCTACAAAGGCGGCTTGCGCTTTCACCCCACCGTTGATTTAGGCGTACTGAAATTTCTCGCTTTTGAACAAGTCTTCAAAAACGCGCTCACCACCCTGCCCATGGGCGGCGGCAAAGGCGGCTCCGATTTTGACCCCAAAGGCAAATCCGATGGCGAAGTGATGCGCTTTTGCCAAGCCTTTATGACCGAATTAGCCCGCCACATCGGCGCGGATTTAGACGTGCCTGCGGGCGATATTGGCGTGGGTGGGCGCGAAATCGGCTATCTATTTGGGCAATACAAACGCGTGCGCAACGAATTTGCTTCCGTGCTCACCGGCAAAGGCTTGGCATACGGCGGCAGCCTGATTCGCCCCGAAGCCACGGGCTACGGCTGCGTGTATTTCGCGCAATCTATGTTGCACACGCGCGGCGAACAGTTGGCCGGCAAGCGCGTGGTGATTTCAGGCAGCGGCAATGTTGCCCAATATGCGGCGGAAAAAGCCATCCAATTGGGGGCAAAAGTGCTCACCGTGTCCGATTCCAATGGCTTTGTGAAATTCCCCGACAGCGGCATGACCGAAGCACACGTTGCCGCGCTGCTGGAACTGAAAAACGAGCGCCGCGAACGCTTGTCGGTGTATGCCAAAGAGCAAGGCTTGGAATACTTTGCCGAGCAAAAACCGTGGGGCGTGCCTTGCGACATCGCCTTGCCTTGCGCCACGCAAAACGAGTTGGACGAAGCCGCCGCCAAAACCCTATTGGCAAACGGCGTGCAATGCGTTGCCGAAGGCGCGAACATGCCTTCCACTTTGGGCGCGGTGGAAGCGTTTACCCAAGCCAAAATTCTCTACGCCCCAGGCAAAGCATCCAACGCAGGCGGCGTGGCAACATCGGGCTTGGAAATGAGCCAAAACGCTATTCGCCTATCGTGGAGCGCGGAAGAAGTGGACAAACGCCTGTTTGACATCATGGCAAACATCCACGAAAACTGCGTGGAAAACGGCGCCGCCGCCGACGGCTATGTGAATTATGTAAACGGCGCAAACATTGCGGGCTTCCGCAAAGTTGCGGATGCTATGTTGGCGCAAGGCGTGGTGTAAGCCTTATCTTGCAAACCAATAGGCAGCCTGAAAACGGGGAAATGGGTTTTCAGGCTGCCTATTTTTGTTGCGTCAAGGCAAGGGTGGCAATCGGCAATGATTGGGAAACTGCGCCACGTGCAATACAAAAATATTGGGGCTGTACTAGATAAGCCCTAAATACCACACCATCTACGCAGCACTTTAAG
>CAUQQW010000081.1:0-10291 GCA_963520365.1 uncultured Kingella sp. | reverse complement strand
AAGGAAGATTCTAACTTAAGTGGAATTTCCTGAGTTATCTAGGACAGCCCCTTTTCTTATTGTTTTTTCCTTTCACCACACTACTAATTATTAAGGACAGCCCGCATGACTGCTCTTCTTCTTTACGCCTTTATTTATCTTTCATTTGCTGTGGGAGCGGTTTTAATCTCACAAAAATTGGGCTTAGGCTCTGTATTAGGGTACTTAATGGCAGGGATATTGATAGGTCCTGTTTTGCACTTTGTTGGTAAGGAAGCGGAATCTATTCAGCATGTTGCAGAATTTGGTGTGGTGATGATGCTGTTTTTGGTGGGCTTGGAGCTTGCGCCTAAAATGTTGTGGCAACTGCGGCATAAGTTGCTGGGATTAGGAGGCTTGCAAGTTGTGCTGACGGTGGCGGCGATTACGGGCATTTCTATGGCGTTGGGCTATAAATGGCAAATTGGCGTGGCGGTGGGTTGTATTTTGGCGTTGTCGTCCACGGCGATTGTGTTGCAAACGTATAACGAGAAGCAGTTGATGCAAACGGCTGGTGGGCAGGCTGGGTTTGCGGTGCTGTTGTTTCAAGATGTGGCAGCAATTCCTATGCTGGCGCTGATGCCGCTTTTGGCGACTTCTGGTATTGCGAAAAAAGGCGAAGGTGGGCATACGGCGGGCAATTTGCTGGCGCACCAGCCTGGCTGGATTGTGGCGATTGTGAGCGTGGCGGCGATTTTGCTGATTGTGTCGGCGGTGCGTTATGTGGTGCCGTTTATGTTTCGCATCATCATCAAAAGCCGTGTGCGCGAGATGTTTACCGTGTTTACGCTGTTGCTGGTGGTGGGCATTGCTACGCTGATGTCGCTGTTGGGCTTATCTCCTGCGCTGGGGGCTTTTGTGGCGGGGGTTACGTTGGCAAACAGCACTTATCGGCACGAAATGGAAAGCCGTTTGGAGCCGTTTAAAGGGATTTTTTTGGGGCTGTTTTTCATCACGGTGGGCGCGGGGATGAATTTTGCGATTTTGCAAAGCAAGTTTTTCCCGATTATTGGGATGACATTGGCTTTGCTGCTGGTTAAGGCTGCGGTGCTTGGGTTGCTAGGTAAGATTTTCAGGCTGCCTTCATTGTCCACTAAATTATTTGCGTTGAGTTTGGCGCAGGCGGGGGAATTTGGTTTTGTGTTGTTGTCGATTGCGCAGGCGAACCATGTTTTGCCGAAAACGGTGCTGGACCGCATTAACTTGGTGGTGGCGTTGTCTATGGTGCTGACGCCGCTGTTGTTTATTGTTTATGAAAAGGTTTTTGCGCCGCGTGCGATTAAGGAAGAGAACGCGGAAAGCCGTCAACACGATACGATTGACGAAGCCAATCCTGTGATTTTGCTGGGGCATGGGCGATTTGGGCAGCACATCAACAGCATGCTGACAGCTTGCGGCTACCACACGACGGTGATTGATAACCACGCGGAGATGGTGGAGGGCTTGGCGAAGCTGGGCATCAAATCGTATTACGGCGATGCAACTGACCCTGAATTGCTGGGCTCGGCGGGCTTGGCGCACGCGAAACTGTTGATTGTGGCGATTGATGGCAAAAGCGACACCACGGCGATTGTGGAATATGTGCGCCGCCACTACCCTACTCTGCCGATTATTGCGCGGGCGCATGACCGTGTGCACGCTTATGATTTGCGCCATGCGGGGGCGAGTTACATTATCCGCGAGCTGTCGGATTCTTCGGTGCGTGCGGGGCGCATTGCTTTGGAAAAACTGGGCATGCCGCCTGAGAAAGCGCGTGAGCTGAGCAAGTTTTATGCGGCGCGCGATCGGTATATGTCTGATCGCTTGGCGGAAGTGTATGACCCGAGCTTGCCGATGTTTACCAATGAAAACCTGATGAGCGTGGTGCGCGAGGTGGACGGCGAAACGCAAGCGATGATGCAGACGATTTTGCACGATGGGCAGGTGGATTGGCATGAACAAACGGAAGTGCCTGAAACCAAAATGAAAACGGGTATTTCGTGATGGGTTATACGCTCTCGCTGGCACAGCGCGAAGATTTGCCCGAAATTGTGGCAATTTATAACAGCACCATTGCTTCGCGCCAAGTTACGGCGGATTTGCAGCCTGTTTCCGTTGCCGAGCGTGAGGCTTGGTTTGCGGCGCATCAGCGCGAGAATCGTCCGCTTTATGTGGTGCGTGATGTTTCAGGCTGCCTGATGGCTTGGGCGAGTTTGAGCGATTATTATCCGCGTGCGGCATACCGGCGCACCGCCGAAGTAAGCATTTATATCCACGCGCAACATCGTGGGGCGGGTTTGGGCAAATGGCTATTGGGCGAGATGATTCGGCGCGCGCCTGCGTTAGGCGTGCATAAATTGGTTGCGGTGATTTTTGTGCACAACACGGCGAGCATGGCGCTGTTTCGTGGCTTGGGCTTTGAGATTTGGGGGCGATTGCCTGAGGTGTGCGATTTGGATGGGATGCTGGCGGATGTTGTGTTGCTGGGGAAAACGGTTTGAATAAAACCATTTGATTTAATTGAATAAAGCGTTTTCAGGCTGCCTATTGGTGATCACGATAGGCAGCCTGAAAACGCTTTTGGCGTTGTTGTAATGAAGAAAATTCAAATGCTGTAATCTTCTGTTTTCAGCGTTTCGGCGGTGATGCGCTGTTGGCGGTATTGCTTGGGCGTGCAGCCGTAGTGTTTTTTGAACACTTTGCCAAAGTGAGTTTCGGATTGGTAGCCTGATTCCAGCGCAACGGCGAGCACGGTGTTTTGGCTGTTGCGCAGGAGCATGGCGGCTTTTTGCAGGCGCATATTGTTAACAAAGGCATGCGGGCTGGTTTGCATTTGACTGCGAAAAAGGCGCATAAGTTGGGCGCGGGAGAGCTTGGCAAGCTCGGCTAGGGTTTCTACGCGCCAATCGCGCTCGGGCTCTTGGGTTACGGCTTGGACAACGCTGCGCAGGCGGCGATCGCGCCAGCCGTTGAGCACGCCTGTTAAGGGGGCTTGATGCTCGTTTTGGCTTAAATAGGTGCGCAGGATGTGAACGAGTAATACGGTGGAGAGAGCGTTGATGGCGGCGGTTGTGCTGTGTTCGTTTTGGCTGATTTCGTATTGCAAAAGGCTAACGATGGCTTGGGTGGTGCTGTGTGGGGTGTTAAGAATGATGATTTCAGGCAGCCCTTGCAGCAGGCTGTTGTGGGTTTCGTAGGCGAAATGGGCGCAGTATAGATTAAGCTGGGCGGCGTTGGCGCTGGCGTTAGTTTGCTTGTGGGTGATACCACCTTGTTGGCTGATGTTGGGGGCGTGTTGCGTGTTGTTGCAGCCGATTTGGCTGCTGAGTGTGTGGGCGGCGTTGCGCGGGAAAAAGATGATGTCGCCCGCTTGCAATTGGCGGGCTTGGGCTTCGTTGTCTAGTTTTAGATAGCCTGTGCCGTGGGTTACGATGTGCACAACGCCTTGGGTGCGGTTGTGGTTGTGGCGCACATACCAATCGCCGTTGAAGCTGCATTGCACGTCAATGCTGCCTGTTATTTGGGCTAGGGTGATAAGGTTGTCTAAGATGGTCATGGCGTTTGGGGCGAATGTTGATGGAGCGATTTTAGGCAGCCTGAAAATGTTGCGCAATGCTTTGGCGCGGTGATGCGCGATTTGGTGGAGAGATTGCGATTTTTGGCTGGGAATGGGCTGCGCCTGCTGCTATGCCATCAACCAGCCGAGTATCCCTGATGTTGCCACGGCAACGATAACGGTTGGCAGCATGGCAAAACGCGCTGCCATAAATAGGGTTACGGCAAGGGCAATGAGTTCGTGCGGTTTGTGGGAAATAAAATGCGGCGCGATAACGGACAGCAACACGCAGGCGGGTGCGGCTTCTAGCGTGCGTGCCATGCGCGGCGAGAGTGTTCTGTTTTTTAACAAGAAAAAGCCGAGCAAGCGGGTGGAATAAGTTACGCAGAGCATGCCGATGATGGTGAAAAACGAAGCCCAGCTAATCATTTGGCGTCTCCATTGGCGAAGTAGGCAAAGAGCAATCCTGCCAGCGTGCCTGCGGGAACGTACCAGCCGCCATTGGGCGCAATGGCGTACACAATAATGGCGACAATAAGGCTGATGAGCCACGGTTTGGCAGCCTGAAAACCGCGCCACATACCGCGCACCAACACCAAAAACACAGCAGGAAACGCCATGCCAAAGCCGAAGCGAGATACATCTCCCAG
Source organism: uncultured Kingella sp. (assembly GCA_963520365.1). GTDB lineage: Bacteria > Pseudomonadota > Gammaproteobacteria > Burkholderiales > Neisseriaceae > Kingella_B. The sequence continues at coordinate 6,088 of CAUQQW010000081.1, read as the reverse complement.
CAAGGGTGCGAGCGATGAACCGAGCAAGCCGCAGCTCACCCACATCACATAAAGCACAGCGGCGGTGCCCATATAATAAGGATAGCTAAACGGTGGCAAGCCTGCTTGCTGGCGGTGTTTGGCATCGGCGATGCCCATTGCCCAGCTTTCGTCTGTCATCACAAACAGGGCGGGCAGCAGCTTTTTGAGCGGCAAATCGCGCAGATACGGCACGAGAGCGGCGCCCATTAGGATGTGGCGGCTGTTAATCATGGCGGTCATGGTAATGATAAGCAGCATGGGCAAGGGCGATGCCCACAAGCCGACGGCGGCAAATTCGGAGCCGCCTGCGAAGTTCAGCCCCATCATTAGGGTGGTTTCCAGCACGCTCATGCCTTTTTGCCCTGCTTGCGCGCCGAGAATCAGCCCGAAGGGGATGATACCAATCATAATGGGAAGCACATCTTTGATGCCGCGTTTGAATTCTTGTTGAGTGTTTGGGTTCATGGTGTTGAATAGGGATTGAATAGGCAGCCTGAAAATGTATTAACGGGAGTTTAGCTTTTCAGGCTGCCTTTGGGGTTGCGGGGGCAAGGATACTTGAGCTGTAGTTTTCTTGTAAACAGAGCTTTGTCGCTATTATTAGAAGCAGCGATTGTATCATTTCGCAGGCGGCGATGGTTTCAGGCTGCCTGTTGCCAAGATTAGGCAGCCTGAAAATAAAACGGTAAACTTCGCGGTTTTTCCCCTGTCCCATCATTTATCGCAAAGGACGCTTATGCAAATCATCCTTGTTGCCGCTCTCGCGCAAAACCGCATCATCGGCAATGCCAACCAAATCCCGTGGCACATCCCCGAAGACTTCGCTTTTTTCAAACGCTACACCACAGGCAAAACCATCATCATGGGGCGCAAAACGTGGGACAGCCTGCCGCGCAAACCGTTGCCCAATCGCCGCAATATTGTGATTACACGCCAAGCGGATTGGCAAGCCGATGGCGCGCAAGTGGTGCATGATTTTCAGGCTGCCTTGCAAGCCTGCGCGGGCGAGCGCGAAGCCGTTATCATTGGTGGGGCGCAAATTTATGCTACTGCGCTGCCTGTTGCCAGCGATTTGCGTTTAACCGAAATCGCGCTCAATCCCGCAGGCGATGCGTTTTTTCCGCCGTTTTCGCGCGATGAATGGCACGAAGTGGCGCGAGAAGCCCACGTTTCCGCGCAAGGCATTAGCTACGATTTTGTCCACTATCAACGGCAGGCGCAGGCAAAATAGCGCCGCCCATCATATCCAAAGGCAGCCTGAAAGTGCATTTTCAGGCTGCCCAATATTAGGAATCATCATGCTCAACAAAATTCAACACCCCGATTACCGCCGCTTAATCAGCCAATATTCCGCGCAATTTAGCCCCGCCGAAGCCGCGCTGCTGGATGAGATTCTCAGCCGCTTTGAATTTGACCCCATCCAAGAGCAAGCGCTGGTGCAAGCCGTGCTGCAACAAAGCCGCTTTGACCCCAACGCTGGGCATTGGGCAGAAATAGATGACGACGAAGACAGCGTGGGCATTTGCCCGCATTGCATCAATCCCCCTGCCCCGCCCTTGCGCGATTATTTGATGTGGCGAGAGAAGCAGGCAGCCTGAAACGGTATCCAACGCAATTGGCACAAGCAAGCAAACGTTTTTGCTTCGCACAATCCCCCAACCCGTTTTCAGGCTGCCTTTGCCAACACACAAGGCAGCCTGAAAACGCATCGCACAATGCTATAATCCGCGCTTCTTATTGTTCACCTTATTCTCGCGCCATGACCCCGTTTTCCGAACAACTCGCTGCTGGCATCGCCCAAATGCGGCTGGATATTCCCCCCGTGCAGCAGCAAAAACTGCTGGATTATCTCGCCCTGCTGCAAAAATGGAACAAAACCTACAATCTCACCGCCCTGCGCGATCCCGCGCAAATGATCAGCCACCATATTTTGGACAGCTTGACCATTTTGCCCTATCTGGAAAACGCCCAAAGCATGATAGACGTGGGCAGCGGCGGCGGTATGCCCGCCATTCCCGCTGCTATTTGCCGCCCCGATTTGCAGATTACGATGGTGGATGCCAACAGCAAAAAAACCACTTTTTTGCGCCAAGCCATCATTGAGCTGGGCTTGGACAACGCCGCCGTAAGCAGCAGCCGCGTGGAAGACTGGCAAGTTAATCAAGCCGATATCGTTACCAGCCGCGCCTTTGCTGAACTGGCGGATTTTGTGCGCCTAACGCGCCATCTGCTAGGCGAAAACGGGCATTGGGCGGCGATGAAAGGCGTGTATCCGCAAGACGAGCTTTTCAGGCTGCCTGAAAACGTTGCCGCCTATCAAATTGACCCCATCCACGTTCCCACACTCAACGCAGAACGCCACATCGTCCTGCTGCGCCCCACACAAGGAAACCAACCATGAGCGCAAAAATCATCGCCATTGCCAACCAAAAAGGCGGCGTCGGCAAAACCACCACCGCCGTCAATCTCGCCGCTTCGTTGGCGCACAAAAAACAGCGCGTGTTACTGATAGACCTAGACCCGCAAGGCAACGCCACCACAGGCAGCGGCGTGGACAAAACCGCGCTGGAACAAGGCGTGTACCACGTTTTGCTGGGCGAAGCCGATATTCAGGCTGCCAAAACGCGCAGCCAAGCAGGCGGCTACGATTTACTCGCCGCCAACCGCGAACTGGCGGGCGCAGAAGTGGAGCTGGTGCAGGAAATCGCCCGCGAAATGCGGCTGAAAAACGCGCTCGCGCTGGTTGCCGATGATTACGACTACATCCTGATCGACTGCCCGCCTACGCTCACGCTCTTAACGCTCAACGGCTTGGTTGCCGCCGATGGCGTGCTCGTGCCGATGGTGTGCGAATACTACGCGCTCGAAGGCATCAGCGACTTGGTCGCCACCGTGCGCAAAATCCGCACCGCCATCAATCCCAAGCTCGGCATCTTCGGCATCGTGCGCACGCTGTATAACAACCAAAACCGCCTTGCCCAAGACGTGAGCGCGCAGCTGCAAGAACACTTTGGCGCGCAATTATTCGCCACCACCATCCCGCGCAACGTGCGCCTTGCCGAAGCTCCCAGCCACGGCTTGCCCGCGCTGGCATATGATGCCAAAGCCAAAGGCACGCAGGCTTATTTGGAATTAGCCGATGAAGTGTTGGCACGAAAATAACGCCGTCTAACCAACCAATAAGCAGCCCAATCATCCCGTTGCAAACCCAAAAATATCCATCCTGCTCACTCGCAAACTTTTCAGGCTGCCTATTGCACATACCCAATAGGCAGCCTGAAAACCAACCCAATGGAGCATTCGCTGCTCGCTAACATCTTGCATCTTGGTAAATCAGGCATACTCTGTTTAACAAGCCATTTGGCGACAAGCCATCGCCGCTCCATCCCCATTTCAGGCTGCCTATAAAGCCACAAAAGGCAGCCTGAAAGACAGCGCAACGAGTTTCAACAAAACCCACCCCTTCCCCCAACCCAAGAAAGGCAGCCTGAAAATGCCCCTTACCACCCAAATCCCCTTCGCCCACGAACTGCTGCGCCAACACATCCACGCAGGCGACACCGTGCTAGACGGCACAGCAGGCAACGGACACGACACCCTATTGCTTGCCCAACTCGTTGGCAGCACAGGCAAAGTGTTCGCGTTTGACATCCAAGAAAGCGCCCTTGCCGCCACCGCCGATCGTTTGCAGCAACACCACATCAGCGAGCGCGTGCAGCTTATCCACGCAGGGCATCAACACCTCGCCCAGCACGTCAAACAGCCCATCGCCGCCGCCATTTTCAACATGGGCTACCTGCCACGCGGCGATCACAACATCACCACCCAAACCGAAACCAGCATCGCCGCCCTGCAAGCCGCGCTTGCCCTATTGCAACCGCGCGGCATCCTGATTGCCGTGCTGTACCACGGGCACGAACAAGGCAAGCCCGAAACCGCCGCCATCCTAGCGTTTGCCGAGCAGCTGCCGCAAACCCAATACCGCGCCCTGCGCTACGAATTCATCAACCAGCAAAACTGCCCGCCCATCGTGTTGGCAATAGAAAAACTCGCCACCGCAGGCAAGTAACCCTTGCCCAGCCAGCAGGCATAACAAAGGCAGCCTGAAAAGAGAACCGCGTGTTCATTCTTTTCAGGCTGCCTATTGATTGCATGGCTTTACAGTTTTACCGCATCAATCGCGAAACTTCCCACCTTTGGGCTTGGCTTTAAAGCCATCTTTTTTGAAGCCATCTTTCTTAAAACCATCCTTTTTAAAACCGCCTTCGCGCTTGCCACCAAACGATTTTTTCTCGCCAAACGACTTCTTGCCGCTCCAACGCTCGCCATCGCCACGCTTGTCGCCCCAGCCGCCTTTGCCTTTGGGCTTGCGCTCGGCGTTTTTATTGCGTTTGCGCGTCGGCTCCATGCCCTCAATCACCACCTCGGGCAGCTGGCGGTTAATGTAGCGCTCAATTTTGTGCACCATCATATATTCTTTGGCATCGGCAAAGCTGATGGCGATGCCCGTGCGCCCTGCCCGCCCCGTGCGCCCGATGCGGTGCACATAATCCTCCGCCTGCTTGGGCAAATCATAATTGATCACATGCGTAATCGTGGGCACGTCAATGCCACGCGCGGCAACATCTGTCGCCACCAAAATCTTGCAACGTCCCTTGCGCACATCCATCAGCGTGCGATTGCGCCAGCCTTGCGGCATATCGCCATGCAAGCAATTGGCAGCAAAGCCTTTTTCATACAATTCATCCGCCAGCTGCTCGGTCATCGCTTTGGTAGCGGTGAAAATCACGCATTGATCCATATTGGCATCGCGCAGAATGTGGTCAAGCAAGCGGTTTTTGTGGTTTTTGTCGTCGCAATACAAAAGCTGCTCTTCAATTTTGCCCTGCGCTTCGGCGCGTTCAATTTCAATCACCTCAGGATTTTTGGTGAGCTTGCGCGCCAATTTGCCTACTGCACCGTCCCAAGTGGCGGAAAACAGCAGGGTTTGGCGGCTTTCGGGCGTGGCGGCAACAATGGTTTCAATGTCGTCAATAAAGCCCATATCCAGCATACGGTCGGCTTCGTCTAACACCAGCACTTCCAAGCGGTCAAAATCAATGCGCCCGCTGCGCATGTGATCCATCAAGCGGCCGGGCGTGGCGACTACAATATCAATCGGGCGCGACAAGGCTTTGATTTGTTGTCCGAAAGACGAGCCGCCCACCAGCGTTACCGTGCGCACCCATTTCATGTTTTGCGCGTAAAGCTGGGCGTTTTTTTCCACCTGCTGCGCCAGTTCGCGCGTGGGCGTGAGTACCAAAACGCGTGGGCCTTTGCCCGATTGCTCGCTACGTTTGATGATTTTTTGCAAGCTGGGCAGCAAAAAGGCGGCGGTTTTGCCCGAGCCTGTTTGCGCCGATGCCATGATGTCGCGATCTGCCAAGGCAGCGGGGATGGACTGAACTTGAATTGGCGTGGGCTCTTCATAGCCTGCCGCTTTGAGCGCAGACAGAATGTTTTTGTCTAAATTTAAATCGACGAATTTGATGGTCATAGGTTTTCCTATTGAAAAACAACAACATTCTGCCTAACAATTTTTAGGCAGCCTTGAAGCAGGGGTGCGGATTATTTTGATTGCGACGTTTTCAGGCAGCCTGAAAAACGAAAGAGAGCAAAAAGAATGAACAGCAGGTTGTCGCTAGCATGCGCTAGTGGTTTCATCGGCGACAACTTGCATAAGAACCTGCTTGGCTGCTTGCAGCATGGGTTTTCCGAGCTTTGCGCTGAAAACCGCCTTGCATTCGCGCCGCGCAAAAACGGCTGGACGATGAATACAGGTTCTAATAAAAATGCCCAACAATATTGGGCGAACAAGAAGATTAAGTTGAAGACGATGGCTTCACAAAAAGAGTGCGGATTGTAGGGGCTTTTGCGCGTGCGGTCAAGCAAGGTGGGTTGAAAAGGTGAAATTGTTTCTGATGTGATGCACGGTTTTTTGTTTGGATAGATTGGGTTTTCAGGCTGCTTTAAGTGTAGAAATTAACCGCGTTGTTTACACAACAGATTGAGAAAAATAAGCCTGCAA
>CAUQQW010000080.1:0-10313 GCA_963520365.1 uncultured Kingella sp. | reverse complement strand
ATAGGTGTGGTTATGATAGGTTGTGCGGGTGGTTTCTATTTTATTTTACTATATCCTGTAAACCATAAGGCAGCCTGAAAACGTGGAATGTGTTTTCAGGCTGCCTTTGTTTTTTGTGATGAGATTTTGCCCAGCTTTCAGGCTGCCTATTCTTTGGCGCGTTGCAAATAAACGGTGGCTTCTTTTTGGCTATCGGATAGTGCGATGGTTTCGCTGCTGATGGTTTCGCCTGTGTCTAGTTGCACATAGCGGATGGTGTAGTTGCCTGCTTCCAGCGCGGTGAGCGGGAGTTGGCTGCGCTCTTCAATAAAGAAGGTGCGCAGGGGCTGGGGGTGGTTGGCTTGGTGCAACTCGGCGAATACGTCGGATGTATTGCGGATGTTGTCCACAAAAATGGTGAGCTGCTTGGTGGTGCTGCGCGTGAAGAGATAGTTTTTCACATAGCCTGATGTGCTGGGGAAGGGCTCGCCATTGGGCGCGGTGGTGGGGCGAACGTAGGCGCTGGGGGCGGCTTGGTTGGCGGCTGCATCTGGGGTGGGGGCGGTTTCGGGTGCGCTATTTTCAGGCTGCGTTTCGTTGGCAACGGCGATGCTGGCGGTTTCAGGCTGTGTGGCTTCGGCTTCTTCGGTGGCTTGGGCTTTGAGATAGTGGTTTAGTTGCCAAAAAAACAGCGCAACCAGCACGCAGCAGGCGATGATGAAAATGGGCTGCCAGAGTTTTTTGTTGGATTGTTTGGTGCTGGCGTTTGAACTTGGGCTTTGCGCGGAAGCGGTTGGATTGGGTTGGGACGTTGTTTTAGCTTCGCAGAAGCTCGTAAACTCGCTTTCAGGCTGCCTTTGCGGGCGGGCGGTGGGCTGCGGCTGTTGGGTGATTTGAATGCGTGGGGCTTCTTGCTGTTGAATCCAGCGGTCGTGTTCGGCGCGTTTTTCGGGGTCGGATAGCACTTCGTAGGCGCGGTTAATCAGCTGCATGATGCGGCTGGCATCTTCGCTGGGGTTTAAATCGGGGTGATATTGCTTGGATAGGCGGCGATAGGCTTGGCGGATGGTTTGTTCATCGGCATCGCGGGGGATTTGTAGGTTGTCGTAATGGGTTCGCATAGTTTTGTGGGGAGATTGTTTGGGCTTTGCTGATTTGGGTTTTGTTAAAACTCGCTGCGTTTGTTTTGGCTTCGCCGAAACTCGCTGCACTCGTTTTCAGGCTGCCGATTGCTGGGTGCAACCGCGTTAATCCTGCACGCTGGCAACGCCTTGGTTCGCCAGCGCATCGGCGCGTTCGTTTTCGGCGTGTCCTGCGTGTCCGCGCACCCATTGCCATTGGATTTGGTGTTGGGCGGCGAGCTGGTCTAGCTGTTGCCAAAGGTCTTCGTTTTTAACGGGCTGTTTGGCGGCGGTTTTCCAGCCGTTTTTTTTCCAGCCGTGTATCCATTTTTCCATGCCGTTTTTCACATATTGCGAATCGGTGTAGATAACCACGGCGCAGGGGCGTTTGAGCGCGGCAAGCCCTTGGATGATGGCGGTGAGCTCCATGCGGTTGTTGGTGGTGTGCGCTTCGCCGCCAAATAGTTCTTTTTCGTGGCTGCCATAGCGCATCAACACGCCCCAGCCGCCTTTGCCAGGGTTGCCTTTGCACGCGCCGTCGGTGTATAGGAATACGGTTTTTTCGGTGTTCATCATGGTTTTCAGGCTGCCTGAATGGGGAAACATAACAGCCGTTTAGCAAAATCAGGTAAAATTAGCGGTCTAAGAACCTGTCTATGGAAATAGTGAATACAGGTTCTAAATTACCGCTTATCGCGGAAAAACGCATCCACCGCGTCTTGGAATAAATCGGCATGAGCGCTGTTGCTGTAACCCAATTCTGCCACTTCGTCTTCAAAAGCAGCCTGAACCGATTCCACAATATTTTCCGCCATCTCTTGCGGCATGGCGCGCAAAAATCCCCGCAACGCCGCCGCCAACACGCGATTTTGCATCAGCAGCATATCATTGGTTTCTTCCAAATAATCCAAACGCTGTTCCAAATCTTCCATTTTGTCTCGCTTTTTAGCAAAAAGCGGTATTGTAGCAAAACCCCTTTTTATGGACACGCCCAGAATGAATCAAAACAACCCATTCGCTTCCGACATGGTATTCACACTCAGCGAAGACGACGACTTTCGCCCCGCCAGCGCCGCCCAAACCCAGCATCACAACGATTGGGAACGCAATCTCAACGCGCTGCGCCATCGCCAAGATGCTGCCAACGCCCGCGCGCTGCCCACCGACATCACCATCACCCCGCCGCACGAGCGCGAGCAAAATCTGCGCGATTTATCCGATATTTATCCCAACACCAACGAGCTCAAACCCTTTGGCGACAAAGAGCTAGACGCTGCCTACCGCGAATACCTTAGCCAAAGCGTTGAAGAGCACAACCAGCGCGACAGCATCACCGACACCGATGTGGATGTGCTGATTCAAGAAGACTGGCTCGCCGCCCAAGCTGCGCTCAAAACCGATCGCACGCGCCGCTATGCCAACGAAATCAAAACCGTTATCTTCAAAGGCAACGAAGCCGTAGCCGCCCCTGCGCCCGAGCCAGCCCATTCAGGCAGCCTGAAAACCGAAACACCCGTTGCGTTGCCCAGCTTTGCCGTGCATGTTTACGAATTGCCCGATTTGCCATCTACCCGCCGCGTGCGCGTGATTTCCGAGCAAGAATTGATGCAAGGCATCCGCGATAAGCTGCTACCGCATTTAAGCAACGCCGTGGCAGGCATGGTGCGCCAAGCCTTGCAGAAAAAGCTCGCCATGTTGTCGTATGACTTGCAAACCATGCTCAACGAAGAAACGCCGCAGCTGGTGGAAGATGTGCTAGATCACAATCTCAACGCTATTTTTCGCTCGGTGAAGGATGCGGCGGCGTATAAGAAAAATAATGGCTAAACCCAAAGGCAGCCTGAAACCTAACCAAATGGCGCATCGGTAGCTCGCCGATATTGCCAAGCAATTAACAGATTGAATCAACCATTTGGCGACGAGCCGTCGCCGCTCCATTTTAGATTTCAGGCTGCCTTATTCCGCCGTGTAAACAGTCGCTTAAAGGCAGCCTGAAAAGCCCGTCCAACTCGCGTATCATCGCGCTCCTTTCCCATTCCCCAAACACATCATGCAACTTTCCGATTTTGATTTCACACTCCCCGAGCACCTTATCGCGCAAAATCCCCCCGCCGAGCGCGGCAGCAGCCGCCTGTTGGTTGCGCTGCCCAATGCGCCGTTCGCCGACAAACAATTCGCTGATTTGCACAGCTACATCAACGCAGGCGATGTGCTGGTGTTCAACAACACCAAAGTGATGCGCGCGCGGCTGTTTGGGCAAAAAGCCAGCGGCGGCAAAATTGAAGCGCTGATTGAGCGCGTGCTGGATGCGCACACCGCGCTGGCGCATATTCGCTCGTCCAAATCGCCCAAGGCAGGCGCGGAGCTGATTTTTGATGGCGACATCCACGCCACCATGCTGGAACGCGCCGATGAGCTGTTTAAAATCCAGTTTGCGGGCGAAGAAACTGTGTATGAATTGTTGGAACGGCATGGCAAGCTGCCGCTGCCGCCGTATATCGTGCGCGCTGCCGATGCGGACGATGATGAGCGTTATCAAACCGTGTATGCCAAATTTCAAGGCGCGGTTGCCGCCCCCACCGCAGGCTTGCATTTCACCGATGCGCTGTTAGGCAGCCTGAAAGCCAAAGGCGTGGAATTTGCCGAAGTAACGCTGCACGTTGGCGCGGGCACATTCCAGCCCGTGCGCGTGGACAACATCGCCGAGCACAAAATGCACAGCGAATGGTTTGACGTGCCTGCCGACACCGTTGCCAAAATCGTCGCCGCCAAGCAGCGCGGCAGCAAAGTGTGGTCGGTGGGCACGACTTCGCTGAGGGCGATTGAATCCGCCGCCCGTTCAGGCAGCCTGAAAGCAGGGCAGGACGACACGGATATTTTCATCACCCCCGGTTTTCAATTCCAAGTGATTGACCGCTTGATTACCAATTTTCACCTGCCCAAATCCACGCTGCTGATGCTGGTTTCGGCGTTTTCAGGCTGCGACAAAATTCGCGCGGTGTATCGCCATGCGGTGGAGCAGGAATATCGGTTTTTTAGCTACGGCGATGCGATGATTTTGGCGCGCGAAACGGCAGCCTGAAAATCCGTTTTGCCTATTGATAAGGAAGCACTCATGTTGCGCATTTCTTTATTTTTCGCGCTGGCAACCAGCTTGGCGGCGTGTTCGTTTAACAAAGCAGCGCCCACTTGGGCAGAAAAAGCGCCCTTTATCAACCGCATGGAAATTCACTCGGTGGACAAAGAAGCCAACGAATTGCTGCACAAAACCAGCCATCTCACGTTGGGCGCAAGCGCCAGCCATAATGTGAAACTGGCAGCGGGCAAGCACTACGCCTTTTTTGCCGACTGCGCGGATGAATGCAGCAATTTGGATTTGTCGTTGCAGCGAGATGGCGCAACGCTAAAAGCTGACACGGCGGAAGATGCTTCGCCAATGTTCGGCTTTTATGCGGCGCAGGCGGGCAGCTATCAGGTGGTGCCGCTGATGACTTCGTGCGTGAGCGCGGATAAGAAGGGGTGTCAATATGCGGTGCAAGTGTTTGAAAGCGAGCGGCAGTTGATTGCGGATTGAGTGGCGCGGGAGGGTGTTTAGGCAGCCTGAAAGCGGAGTTTCCGTTTTTCAGGCTGCCTTTAAGGAAGCAAAATGAACGAAACCACAATAATTTGGCTGTTCCAAGGCGATGGCGCAAGCGGCGTTTCAGGCTGCCTTTGGTTTTGGTTTACCGCGCCACACGCATCACAGCAAAAGCCACTATCGCCAGCACGCCGCTGATTAGGCTCATGGCGATGCAGCCTTGCAAAAAGCCGATAAAGTGAAAACGAAAATCGCGCCTGCCCGCGCAATACGCGCTGTTGGGAGAATAAACAGTGGCGAAGCGAGCGTGCAAATCAGCAGCCAATCCACCAGCAGCAAATCCACCGCATTCCACGCCATGCCCATCAGCCAAAGATGGCACAACACGGTGGCAAACGGCACGCTGCGCCAATCGTAAGCGAGCCACACCGATGCCAGCGCGGATGCGAATAGCAAGACAAAACTCAGCGCAGCAAATATTGTGCTGCGTTTTTTTTTTGCGCGTTGCTGGGGGCGGGCAGGGCGGCGCAATCTTGCATATCGCGCGGGTAATCATGGGCAATCGCCCACGGAAAATGGCGCACGCAAATCGCCAGCAAAATCAGCCACAGCAAACACCAAGCGGCACAAGAGAACAGCAGGGCGGGGATGTTAAGCATGGTTTCAGGCAGCCTGAAAATGGGTTGAACGATTGGGATAAGGGATAAGCCGCTTGGGTTTATCCCTTTGTTTTATGGTTGGTTTTGCAGATGGTGCAGCAATTTTTCGCCATCGGTGATGCGGCTCAATGTTTGCACAAACGATACGGCGTGCCCCAGCGCGGCTTTGATTGCGCTGGCTTTGAGCGGCGCGTGTTCCAGCGAGACAAAGGGGTCTAAACGTTGATAAAACGTTTGGTCAGCAACGCCTAGGTGGTCGGTGGTTTGCACGTTACCATCGGCGTGCCCGTAGGCAACGATGCCGCGCCCTGATGCGTAGAGAAAGACGTAATCGCCGTTGCCGATGCGGGTGATTTTTTCTTTGTAGCCGTCTTCAAAGGCGGCGGCGACGTGGTTATCCAGCATAAAGCGGTGGTCTTGGGGGTAGCGGGCAAGGTTGGTGTTGAGCAGGAAGTATTGTGGTTGGGAGTTGTTTGGCATGGTGGTGGCTCTGGGGGTACTCGGGGGGGTTATTTTTTGCCACGCACGATTTGGCGAATAATCAGGCGGTTGGGGTTTAGGGCTTGGCGCAGGCGTTCGGATAGGGGGCGCGGGGTGTGGCAGATTTGGGCGGCGATTTCGGCGGCGCAAATGGGGGCGGTGGCAAGCCCGCGGCTGCCGTGGGCGGTGTTGGCGTAGGCGTTGGGCAGGTAGGGGCAGGGGGTGGCAATGCGGTAGTTTTTGTCTAGGGCGTAGGCGGCGTAGGTGGTGTGTAGGGCGGTGGGGTCGCTGATTGCGCCGACGGCGGGGAGGTGGTCGTGGCAGTCGCAGCGGGTGGCGGCGTGTCCTTTGGAGTGGTTTGGGGTCTGGGTTTCAGGCTGCATTTGGGTTTTCAGGCTGTCTGAATAATGGGTGGGATTGGGTTCGTTGTTTGGATTTGCTGGAAACTCGCTGCGCTCGTTTTCAGGCTGCCTGATGGGATGCGCGGCGTAGTAATCGGCAAATTCTTGCGCAAGATAGGGGGAGAGTTGGGCGAGCTCTTGGCGGTTGCAGGCTTCGTCTGCGGCTTGCCAGTTGCGGCTGGGGTCGTTGGGGGCGAAGGTTGCGCCGTAGCAATGTTCGCCTTGCCATGCGGGGGAGATGTAGGAAGCGGCGGATAGGGCGGTTTTCAGTTTCAGGCTGCCTTGGGTGGCGGGGGCGATGCTGGTTTGCCCGCGGATGATTTGGAAGGGGTAGTGTTGGATGATGGGGGTGCGCTCGTTGTCTGCGCCTGTGCAAAAGACGATGTGGCTGCCTGAAAAGCTGCCGTTGGGGGTTTGCACATGCCATTGGTTGTGGCTGTGGTGGATACTTTGGGCGGGGGTGTGCTGGTGTAGGGTGATGTTGGGGTGGCGCAGTAGGGCGCCTATCAGCGCGGGGGGATTGAGCCACGCGCCGTGTTGCCAATACAGCCCGCTTTGGGCGATGGGGATGCCTGCGATTTGGCTGGCTTGGCTGGGGGAGACGGGGCGGTAGAGATGTTGATAATGCTGGTTTTGCGCGAGCTGGGCGTTGCGCTGGGTTTCGTTGGCGTTGTGGTTAAGATGCAGCACGCCGCTGGCGCGCCAGCTTTGTTGTTGTGGCAACAGGCGTTGCAGTAGGCGGCGGGTGTAGCCGTAGCCTGCGAGCAGCAATTCGGTTTGCGCGGTGAGATGGGGGGAGATTTTGGCGTAGAGCAGCCCTTGTTGATTGCCTGATGCGGCTTGGGCAGGCTCGCCCGCTTCCAGCACGGTTACGCGCGCGCCGTGGCTGGCGCATTCGTATGCGGTGGCGGCGCCTGCGATGCCTGCGCCGATGATGAGCACATGGGGCTGGGATTGTGTTTTCAGCCTTGCGCGTTGCGCTGCGGCATACCCCTTTATACCCAAATCGGAGATTTGGACAAAGGGGCAAGGCTGCCTGAACGGGGGCTGTTGCCATGCTTTGAGCGGTTGCGGCGGCTGTTGGGCGATGGGCGCGGTGTGCCAGATGATGTTTTCAGGCTGCGTGAAGTGTTCGTGCAAATGGCTGGCGGCGTGGGGCGGCAGTAGCCAAAGGTCGATTTCAGGCTGCCATTGGCGGATGTGGTTCACGGCATCGTAAACCAAACAGCGGGTGGCTTCTTGCCATGCTTGGGCGAGGGCTTGCTGGGATGGGTTTTGGCTTCGCTGAAACTCGCTGCGCTCGTTTTGACTTCGCCGAAACTCGTTTTGCTCGTTTTGACTTCGCCGAAACTCACTTCGTTCGTTTTCAGGCTGCCATTGCGGGATGATGTGGTTTGCGGGCAGGCAAAAGATCAGGTGTTGCGAATCGGGATATTGGGCAAGATGCGCTTGGATGGCGGCAAGGCTGGGAATGCTTGCCCATGCGTGGATGCGTGGTGTCATGGCGGCGATGCGGTCAACGCGGTAAACAAAAAGGCAGCCTGAAATGGAGTTTCAGGCTGCGGTTGTGGTTATTGTGCAGGTTCGGTTTTGGGTTGATCAGCTTGATCAATCGGCTTGGGATGATCTTGCAGATATTTGGCTGCTTTTTCGGTGTCGGTGGCGGTGTGCAGCACGGAAGTTTGATCGGCAAGGGTAAACATATCGTGCGATTTAATCGCATCGCTGTATTCCACAATCGCTTTGGCGTAGGCGTGGTTGGCTTCTGCCATTTTGGTGGCAACTGGCCCGAGCTTGTGGGCGAATGCGGATGTGCCGCAGGTATCCCAATCCAGCAGTACCATTTGGTCGGCGGCATCGGAAATGTTTTCTAGCGCGGGCACCAGCGTTTCCACCAGCCCTTTGCCCAAGACGGTTTGTAATTTTAATGCTTTGATTTGTGGGGCGATGTCTGCATAGAGCAGGCGTTGAGAGTTGTAGAATGATTGATAAGCGCTGCAACTGGGTTCAAAGCCTGCTTTGTAGCTCCAATTTTTGGCGTTTTGGCGCACTTCCATGTTGCTGATGTTTGATGTGGCGAAAATATCTTGAATGGCTTGCAAATCGGCGTTTTCCAAATCATCTAATTTCGGTTTTTTATCCGATTTTTTATATTTTTGGTTGGCGGCAGATTTGCCGCTGCTGCCGCTGCCGCCGCCGCTTGTTGCGGGCGTGTCGTCTGATTGTCCACACGCTGCCAGCAGCCCCGCTAATACCAAAAAGGAAAGGGTTCGCAAGTTGTTCATAAATTTTCCTTATTCTAGAGTGTGAAAAGCGATGTTAATTGTAGAGAAAAAAAGGAATCTTTACAAACCAATAGAGTATCAACTTGATACGGCAAACGGCTGGACAGCCTGAAAACACTGGCTTGCAAGAAACCGTGTTAAAACGTGTAAAATAACATTTTTTTGCAAAAACGAGACTGAGCCATGAATCCTTTGATGACCGATTATCCGCTTTCCACCCAGCCCACGCCTGTGATTGTGGCGCTGGATTTTGCCAACGAAGCCGAAACTTTGGCGTTTGTGCGCCATTTGTCGCCCGATTTATGCCAGCTCAAAATCGGCAAGGAATTGTTTACGGCAACGGGGCGTGTGTTGGCAGAAAAGCTGATTCAGCAAGGCTTTAAGCTGTTTTTGGATTTGAAATACCACGATATTCCCAACACGGTTGCCAGCGCGTGCAAGGTGGCGGCGGATATGGGCGTGTGGCTGGTGGATATGCACGCATCGGGCGGGCGGCGCATGATGGAAGCGGCGGCAGAAGCGGTTGCCCAGTGCGCGCATCGCCCGCTGTTGATTGGTGTTACGGTGCTCACCAGCATGACGGCGGACGATTTGCGCGAAATTGGCTGGGCGCAGCAGCCTGAACAATTGGTGTTGCAATGGGCGCAATTGGCGCAGTCGTCGGGCTTGGATGGCGTGGTGTGCTCGGCGCAGGAAGCGCGGCTGCTGCGGCAGAATCTGGGCAATGAGTTTTTGCTGGTTACGCCTGGCATTCGCTTGGATACGGCGAATAATCGGGACGACCAGCGTCGCATTATGACGCCGTTGGATGCTTTGAACGCGGGGGCGAGTTATTTGGTGATGGGGCGACCGATTACGCAGGCGGCAGACCCTGCGGCGGTGTTGCGGAGCATCAATGCGGATGCGACGCAGCTGATGCGCGGGGATGTTTAGCAAGAAAAAACGCTGGTTGTTCGCCAGCGTTTTTTGTTTTCAGGCTGCCTTTTATGCGTGCGATGGGCAGCCTGCGTAGCGAAGCGCAGTTGCGAAGCTAAAATCAATCGGGTAGGTTGATGGCGTCGCCGCTGTATTTGGGCTGTTTGTTGAACAGCAAATCCAGATACATTTTGACGCGCGCGCCCAGTTCGCGCACGCGAGTTTTGAAGCCGCCTGCGTAGATTTTGACATCGGGGGCGTTGTAGCCGATGGCGGCGATGCCGTGGGCGCGGGCGATATAGACGGCGCGCTCGTTGTGGAAGGCTTGTGAGACGATGATGTAGCTGCTTTGCCCGAAGATGTTGCGGGCGCGTAGCACGGAATCTAGCGTGCGGATGCCTGCGTAGTCGGGGATGATGCGCTCGGCGGGGATGCCTTGGGCGATTAGGGCGGCTTTCATGGCTTCGGGTTCGTTGTAGCCGTGTTTGCGGTTGTCGCCGCTGACGATGATGTAGCGCACTTTGCCAGCGCGATAAAGCTCGGCGGCGGCTTGGATGCGGAGAGTGAAATAGAGGTTGGTGCGCCCGTCGGCGAGCGTGGGGGAGGTGCCGAGCAGGAGGGCGGCTTTGTGCGCGGGGATTTGCGCGGCGTTGTGGTAGAGATAGGGGGCGGTTTGGCGCTGGGTGTGCCAGTTGGCAAGCAGGACGAGGGTGATGAGTAGGGTGAGCAGGGCGAGGGATAGGATGATGGGGGTTTTCATGGGGTGAGTGTTGTTTGATGGGGTTGGGATGGGTGAGGGCAGCCTGAAAACGGGGGGGCTTCGCAACTCCGCTTCGCTACGCAGGCTGAAACCTTTGCAAAACTCCCAAGAACCCTTTAAATTCCCCCCATCTCCC
>CAUQQW010000079.1:0-10550 GCA_963520365.1 uncultured Kingella sp. | reverse complement strand
CTCATAAGGAAGATTCTAACTTAAGTGGAATTTCCTGAGTTATCTAGGACAGCCCAAAACTAAAACGAATGTTAGGAGAACCGCATCCTGTGCGTAAACACAGCAATTAGCAGTATAAAAGGCAGCCTGAAAATCTAATTTCAGGCTGTCTCATATATTTTTCTTTTAAGGTGTTCAAAATGAATCGCAAACCTTTCCTTATCCTCTTAACAAGCTGCATCGCCAGCTCTTTTGCCTTTGCCAGCCCCAATGCTAATACAGCCAAATTATGCGCCAATTTAGACGGCTATCTTTTAGCAAACTGCGTTGCAGATGAACATGAAAAAGCCGGTAAACAGCTTAAAAAGACTTTTGCAACTGTGTTGAATAAAAGGCAAATTGAGAAAAGCAGCCCCGCTTATCGCCACGCGCAAAAATCCCAACAGATGTGGCAAGCATGGGTGGATTTTGAATGCACTTCAAGCGATGAAACCTTTGCCTCTTCTTATGCGCCTGTTGCTTTTTCAATCTGCGCCATCAAGAAAATGAAATTAAGAGAGCAAGAATTAAAAGAAAATGCCGATTCCTTGTTCTAATACTTCAAAGGCAGCCTGAAAACGCTATTTCAGGCTGCCTCTATATAGTCTTACTGCGCCAACTCAATCGCCGCCGCCAATAGCGACAACCTTGCCATCACGCCGTAAACATACAAGCGATTGCCAGCGCAATCGGGGCAATCGGGATTGGGGCGCGGAATGCCCAGCTCGTCCCATTGTTCAAACACGCGTTTGCATTGCTCTTCGGTTGCCGCGTCCGATGCGCTGCCTGCGCTGGGAATGCTCTCATCCAGCGGCACAAACACCATGCCGCCCGCGTTCAAGTTTTCATCGTTGCTGCGCCCTTCGTGCACACGGAAAAAGCCGCCAATCACAAAGCGATCCATCATGTAAACCACAGGCTCCGACACCGCGCCATTCAGCGTTTCGTAGGTGTAAATCCCTTCTTGCACAATCACTTCGCTCACTTCCAAACCTTCTTTGATTTTCGCCATTTTGTTGCGATTTTTGCGGTTCAGGCTGCGCACTTCATCGGCGGATTTCACGCTCATCACGCCCATGCCGTAAGTGCCCGCATCGGCTTTCACAATCACAAACGGCTTGTCACTAATGCCTTTTTCGTCATATTTGGCTTGGATTTTAGCCAACACGCGTTCCACCGCCGCCGCCAGCGCATCTTCGCCCTCGCGTTCTTGAAAATCCAGCCCGCTCACTTGCTCAAAATAGGGGTTAATTTGCCATTCATCTATGCCCAGCAGCGCGGCAAATTCCGCCGCCACTTGGTTATACGAGGCAAAGTGGGCGGTTTTGCGCCGCGTGGTCCAGCCGCCATGCAGCGGGGGCAACACGGTTTGGCTGATGCCTTGCAAAATCTCGGGTACGCCTGCGGATAAATCATTGTTTAACAACACAAAACAGGGCGAAAAACCATCCGCCAAGTGAACGCGCTCGCGCGTGCGTTGCAAGGGTTCTAGCGTGATGGTGTTGCCCTGTGCGGTTTCCAGCTCGGTGGGCGCGGTGATTTCGGGATTCAGGCTGCCAATGCGCACTTCAAAGCCCGCATCGCGCAAAATGCCCGCCAGCGCGTACACATTTTGCAGATAAAAGGTGTTGCGCGTGTGGTTTTCGGGAATCAGCAGCACCGATTTCGCGCTCTCGCAGGCGCGTTCCACTGCATCTTGCGCGGCAATTGTGCTCAGCGGAATGAAATTAGGATTCAGATTATTAAAGCCGCCGGGAAACAAATTCATATCAATAGAAGCCATTTTGTAGCCCGCGTTGCGGATGTCTACCGAGCCATAAAACGGCGGGCGGTGTTGCTTCCATTGCGCGCGAAACCATGCTTCTATTTTGCTGTGGTTTTTTAACAAAATTTGCTCAAAATCAAACAGATATTGAGCATATTCAGGCTGCATAACAGGCAATTTCATGGCGAGTTCCTTGTGCGAATAAGATGCGAGATTATAAACGAATGTTTACACAACCACGCCGCAACATCACATTGATTAACTTTTTGCATGAACGCGTTTACTCATTGCAAAAACCAGCGGCTCGCCAAAGGCAGCCTGAAAACCGATAACCCTTTTAAGAAAAACAAAAAAGGGCAGATAAGCATCCGCCCTATTGTTTTGGGAATTGTTTTGCTGTGCATCGCAGCGCAAAGGCAGCCTGAAAATCAACCGCCTTCACAAACCATTCGTTACCAGCCATTCCAGCACCGCCGTGCGCGAAAGCCCCGTTTCCGCCGCCAGCTTATCCAGCTTCTCAATCGTTTCCACCTTCAAGCGGAAAGAACATTGGCGGATGCCGCGTTGCGCTTCTTTTTCTCGGCGCGATAGCGTGGATTTTTTCGGTTTAACAGCTTGGTTCATGGTTGATTCCTTTTCATTTTTTCATTAAAACGGCTGAGACAACACAGCTTAACACTCGTTAGCAAAATACGAAGCTGATTATAAAGCAAAATAATATTTTAGGTAGCCTGAAAATCATCTCTGGTTTACATTTAAAACCACACTCAACCCGTCATAATTTGTTAAACTCGCACCCCATTAAATTAACCCTTATTTACACCATCATGCCACGCCTATCAACTCTTGCCCTTGCCGCCATTGCCGCGCTGCTTGCCGCCTGCACCAGCGCCCCGCCCGAAGCCGAATTGCCCGCCCAGCCCGCCAAAGACCCCTTAATGGAAATGCTCAACAACCGCCCCGCCGCGTCTGAGCCGCCGTTTTTCAATCAAGCCGCCGCGCCTGTGGCGCAAACAGGCTTTCTTGCCAACCCCAATGTGCAAGCCTTTATCCAATACCAACACCAGCAAAACGGCTTGCCGCTGGATTATCTCAACAACTTTTTCGCCCAAGTGAACTATCGCGGCAACCTAATCAACACCATGAATCGCCCCGCCACCACCCAGCCGTGGTACAAATTTGCCGCCAACAATTCAGGCAGCCTGAAAATCAGCGCAGGGCGAACATTCTACGCGCAAAACCGCGCCGCCATCGACCGCGCCGCCCAACAATACGGCGTGCCCGCCGAGTTAATCGTCGCCATCATCGGCATAGAAACCCAATACGGCAAAAATGCAGGCAGCGTCCGCGTTGCCGATTCGCTCGCCACGCTCGCCTTTGACTATCCGCGCCGTGGCGCATTCTTCCAAAAAGAATTGGGCGAATTTTTAACGCTCGCCCAGCAAGAAAACCGCGACCCATTTAGCTTCACAGGCAGCTTTGCGGGCGCAATGGGCATGCCGCAATTTATGCCGTCCAGCTTTCGCCAATACGCCGTAGATTTTGACGGCGACCACCAGCGCAACATTTGGGGCAGCGTGCCAGACGTTGCCGCATCCGTTGCCAACTACATGAAACAACACGGCTGGCAAACAGGCAAACCCATGCTTATCGGTGCAAACGTTGCCCAAGAAACCCCGCAAATCCAAGCCCTTGTGGACGAAAAAACCGCGCTCAACCACACCGTTGGGCAGTTGCGCCAAATGGGCGTGCAGCCGCTGGGCAGCGTTGCCGACAGCGAGCCCGCCCTGCTCTATCGCCTAGAAACTGCCCCCAACCAATATCAATACTACATCGGGCTCAACAACTTCTACACCGTGTGGCACTACAACCACAGCCGAATGTATGTAACCGCCGTGCGCGACATCGCCAACGGCATGGGCGGCGGGCTATAAGCACTCAATCCCCATCATCCCAAGGCAGCCTGAAAATCACGCTATGAAACTCAATCGCCCATTCAACACTCTTTCCCTTGCCGAATACCGCCACATCATCCCGCGCCACAGCAAATACGCCGATTTTAATCCGCTGGCGCTGTATCGCTCTATTGTGGAAAACCCCAAGCTCAGCACCGCCGAAAAGCAAGAAGTGTTGGCGTTGGCAAACCAATATTTCCAAAAATTCTACGATTTTTTGGTGGTGAAGGATTTGAACACCTACGCCGCGCTCTCGCGCTTGGGCTTACCGCCGCTCAGCCCCGCACAGCAATGGGATTACGGTAAACAACTGCGCGCCCAAGCCGAAAAAATCATTGCGCGCAAGCGCATCCGCAATTGGCGAGTGGGCACAGTAACCAAATCGCCGCGTTTAAACGTTAGCCGTAAGCGCCCCGAGCAAGGCTTGCGCGTGGTGCAAATCATGATCCCCGCCAAATCCAGCAAAGACGCATGGCGCGGCAACCAAGTTACCCATCGCCAACACCGCAAGCACCAAGAAGCCGAATTGCGCGAAATTTGGCAAGAATACGAATAACCACTAGGGCTATTGACAATCAACGTTTTGGCGGCTTTTGCGCCCTGCTGCGTTAAAAATACTCGCCTATGGGCAGTATAGGTTCGCATTTTCGCCTTGCCCCTACCATTTTATGACGCAAAATCCGCTGCAAAAATTGAATGCCAACAGCCCACAGGCAGCCTGAAAAAGACAACACCATGATTTATCTAAAAAACCTTATCTACTACATCGTCCTGTTTACCACGCTTCCGCTGCTGTTTTTCTGTGCCGTGCTCGCCTTGCCCTTTCCCAAAGGCGTGAACCGCGTGGGCAAGGCGTGGACAGCACTGCTGCTGTGGGTGCTGGAACACGTTGTCGGGTTGCGCTACGAAGTACACGGCAGAGAAAACATCCCCGATACGCCCTCCATCATCTGCTCCAAGCACCAAAGCGCGTGGGAAACCTTTGCCTTGCAACAAATCTTCCCCTTGCAAACCTATGTTCTAAAAAAAGAATTGTTTAAAATTCCCTTTTTCGGCTGGGCATTAAAGCTGGGCGGCGGCATCGGCATTGACCGCAAAGCAGGCGCGGATGCCATGCGCCAGCTTGCCGAGCAAGGCTTAAAGCGCAAACAACAAGGCTTTTGGATTGTCATCTTCCCCGAAGGCACGCGCGTGCCAGCAGGCGAGCGCAGACGCTACAAACTGGGCGGCGCGCGCATGGCAAAATTGTTTGAAATGGATATTGTGCCCGTTGCGCTCAACAGCGGCGAATTTTGGGCGAAAAACGCCATCTGGAAAAAACCGGGCGTGATTCAAGTGGTCATTGGCAAGCCGATTTCCTACCAAGCCACCGAAAGCGAAGTGGAATTGATGCAGCTGTGCGAAGACTGGATTGAAGCGCGCCAAGTGGAGATTTCGCACACGCCGCCCAAGGCAGCCTGAAAAGCGTTTTTGCATTAAAAACAAAATATTGCCCAACCGCATAGGCAGCCTGAAAACCCCAATCCCGTTTTCAGGCTGCCTAAACCCCATCTCATCCATGATCCAAATCCACACCCTAGCCAACACTCCCATCGCGCTGCACATCAAACGCAACGCCAAGCGCAACATCATCATTCGCGCGCGCGACAGCGGCAGCCTGAATCTCAGCATCCCCAAATGGCTCAGCCCGAGCCAACTGCAAAACTGGCTGGGCGACAACGAAGCCACGCTGCAACGCATCCTGAGCCAAGCCCCCGCCCAACCGCAAAGGCAGCCTGAAAACCTACCGCCCACCATCCTATTCGCAGGCATCGCCTACACCTTGCACCGCGCCGCCGTCGTCCAAATAGAACGCAACGACAGCCAACGCATTTTCAGGCTGCCTGAAAACCCATCCACCGCGCAACAGCTGGATTTACTGCGCCAACACCTGTTTCAGGCTGCCCAACACACCCTGCTGCCCAAGCTGCAAGCGCACAGCCAACGCCTGCAACTCATCCCCGCCGCCATCAGCCTAACCCACGCCAAAACCTTTTGGGGCGTATGCCGCGCGCGCGCAGGCATCAAACTCAACTGGCGGCTGATTGGCGCACCCGAGAGCGTGCAAGATTACGTTTGCATCCACGAGCTTTGCCACCTGCGCCATCCCAACCACAGCCGCGCCTTCTGGCAACTGGTGCAGCAGCACGACCCGCAAAGCCCCGCCGCTCAAGCATGGCTCAAACAACACGGCAAAACCTTATTCGCACTTGGTTGATTTTGTAGCAAGTTTCCCCATATAACGAAAATATCAAGGCAGCCTGAAAACATAAAACGGACATCCGTCCCATATCCCATCTAGGACAACTCATGAACAAAACGCTTCTCCCCCTAACCCTTTTCACCGCGCTTGCCCTTGCCGCCTGCGGCAAAGACGCGCCCAGCCCAGCCGCATCCGAGCCCGTTAGCATCATCAAGCAAACCGAGCCACCCAAAGCCGACGGCACAGTAGGCATGATGCTGCCCGATTTTGCCCAACTGGTTGCCCGCGAAGGCGGCGCCGTGGTCAATATCCAAGCCGTGCGCGAGCGTGGCGAAGACGACGAAGGCAGCGAAGACCCCTTTCTGGAATTCTTCAAACGCATCAACCCCAATTCCCCCGATCTTTCCGATGACGACAACGGCACCAGCGCCAACTTCGGCTCAGGCTTCATCATCAGCTCCGATGGCTACATTCTCACCAACACCCACGTTATCAAGGGCATGACCAACATCAAAGTAACCCTAAACGACAAGCGCGAATACCCCGCCAAGCTCATCGGGCAAGACGAAAAATCCGATGTTGCCGTGTTGAAAATTGATGCCAAAAACCTGCCCACCGTCAAAATCGGCAATCCCGACGAGCTTAAATCTGGCGAATGGGTTGCCGCGATTGGTGCGCCGTTTGGTTTTGATAACAGCGTAACTTCTGGCATTGTTTCCGCCAAAAACCGCACCCTGCCCGATGATGGCTATGTGCCATTCATTCAAACCGACGTTGCCATCAACCCTGGCAATTCAGGCGGGCCGCTGTTTAACCTAAAAGGGCAAGTAGTCGGCATCAATTCGCAGATTTACAGCCGCAGCGGTGGCTTTATGGGCATCTCGTTTGCCATCCCGATTAACGTTGCCATGAATGTTGCCGATCAGCTCAAAGCCACGGGCAAGGTGGAGCGCGGGCAACTGGGCGTGGTAATCCAAGAAGTGAGCTACGATTTAGCCAAAACCTTTGGGCTAGACAAGCCCACAGGCGCGTTGGTTGCCAAAGTGCTGGCGGGCAGCCCTGCCGAACAAGGCGGCATCAAAGTAGGCGACATCATTCGCAGCGTAAACGGCAGCGAAGTACGCTCGTCCAGCGACTTGCCGATGACGATTAGCTCGCTCAAACCCAACCAAGCCGTGAAACTGGGCGTGTGGCGCAAGGGCAAAATGCACGAGATTGAAGTGAAACTTGGCACGCAAGGCGACATCGCCACCAAATCCGAGCGCCAATCCAACAGCCGCGGCGATGATGTGGACGATTTCCAATTCGCCGCCGCTGGCTTAACGCTGATTGTGAACAGCAATGGCAATGTGGTGGTGAACAACGCCAAAGGCATCGCTGCCAACGCAGGCTTGCGCCGTGGCGACATCTTGCTGGAAGTAGGCGACAAAGAAGTGCACAGCCAAGAAGATTTCAACGCCGCCATTGAAAGTGCGGGCAAAAACATCCCCTTGCTGGTGCAACGCGGCAACAGCAATTTGTTTATGGCGTTGATTTTGCCCTAGCAGGTAAACATCGTTTTCAGGCTGCCTTATCTGCATCACAAGGCAGCCTGAAAACCGTAAAGCCATTCCATTATTCAACATCCCAAGAAAGACATTCACCATGACCGAACAACAACAATCCCTTATCGCTTTCCCCACCCATTTTGATTTGAAAATCATGGGCGCAGCGCATCCCGACTTTACCAGCGAAATCCTAAAAGCCATCCAGCAACACGCGCCCAATACCACCGAAGAGCACGTCAAAATCCGCCCCAGCTCAAAAGGCAATTATCTGGGCGCAACCGTAACCGTGTATGCCGAAAACCAAGCGCATCTGGACAACATCTATCGCGCCGTAACCAGCCATCCGATGGTGAAAGTGGTGTATTAAATCATCCCGTTAGGCAGCCTGAAACATGAAAATCAAAACCCTAGGCAGGGCAGACTACGCCCCCACCTTTGAAGCCATGAAACAATTTAACGACCAGCGCACGCCCAACACCGAAGACGAACTTTGGCTGGTGGAACACCCCCCCGTGTTCACGCAAGGCTTGGCGGGCAAACCCGAGCATTTGCTGTTTTCAGGCAGCATCCCCGTGGTGCAGATTGACCGCGGCGGGCAAATCACCTACCACGGACCAGGGCAAGTGGTGGTGTACACCATGATAGACTTCAAACGCCGCAAAACCAGCGTGCGCCACATCGTTTCCGCGCTGGAAAACGCCATCATCGCCACCCTTGCCGAATACGGCATCGCTTCCGCCAACGATCCCGCAAGACCGGGGGTATATGTAGGCGCGCGCAAAATCGCTTCGCTCGGGCTGCGGATTAAAAACGGCTCGGTGTATCACGGCTTGGCGTTGAATGTGAACATGGATTTAGAGCCGTTCCACCAAATCAACCCCTGCGGCTATGCAGGGCTGGAAATGGCGCAGATTGCCGATTTTGTGCAGCCCTGCCCCAGCTGGGGCGAAGTGGCGCAGAAGCTGGCGGCGCATTTGGTGCGCGAGTTGGCTTAACGATTAAGGCAGCCTAAAACCGCATAGAAAGAAAAACATGACCCCAAACAACCACACCGTCTTGATTACAGGTGGCGCAACAGGCATCGGCTTTGCGCTGGCAAAAAAATTCCACGCCGCAGGCAACCGCGTGATACTCGCAGGCAGGCGCGAAGACGTTTTGCGCCAAGCCGCCGAGCAGCTTTCAGGCTGCCTGATTGCCGTTGCCGATGTGTCGCAAGAAACCGACCGCGCGCGCCTTGTGCGCGAGTTTCCCGATGTCAGCATTTTGGTGAACAACGCAGGCGTGCAGTTCACCCAGCCCTTTGCCACGCAAACGGCAGACGACATCGCCCAAGAAATCAACATCAACCTTACCGCACCTGCCCAGCTCACGCTCGCCTTTTTGCCGATTTTGACCGCCCAGCGCGAAGCCGCCGTAGTCAATGTGTCTTCGGGCTTGGCGATTGTGCCCAAGGAAGCCTGCGCGGTGTATTGCGCCACCAAAGCCGCCCTGCACAGTTTCAGCCAAACCCTGCGCTGGCAGTTGGAAAGCACGCCTGTGCGCGTGTTTGAACTGATGCCGCCGATGGTTGCCACGCCGATGTCGCAAGGCAAAGGGCACGCCCACCTGAAAATCTCGCCTGACGAGTTGGCAGACGAATTTTGGCGCGACTTCCAGCGCAACCGCTATGAAATCATGGGCGGCAAAACCAAGCTGCTCTATTGGCTCAACCGCCTGTCCAACACGCTGGCGCAACGAGTGATGCGAAAAGGGTTATAATCGCCGCTTTCGGTTTTCAGGCTGCCTGAAAGCGCATTGACGGCTGCCAAACCGCCCACAATGAAACCAAAACCGTTTTCAGGCAGCCTGAAAACAACACACTCAACAGAAAGCAAAGCCATGTCCACCGAAACCACCAACCCCCTAGACAACGCCAAAGGCGTAAAACACAAAGGCGCCAGCAAAACCGCGCGCATCCCCATCAAAGTTGTTCCGCTAGAAGAAAAACTTAAAAAACCATCTTGGATTAAAGCCAAAATCCCCAGCAGCAAAAAATTCTTTGAAATTAAAGACATCTTGCGCACGCAAAAAATGCACACCGTATGCGAAGAAGCAAGTTGCCCCAATATCGGCGAATGCTTCAGCTACGGCACCGCCACCTTTATGATTATGGGCGACATCTGCACCCGCCGCTGCCCATTCTGCGACGTGGGGCACGGTCGCCCCAACGAATTAGACAAAGACGAGCCCAAAAATCTTGCCGAATCGGTTGCCGCAATGGGCTTGCGCTATGTGGTGATTACATCGGTGGACAGGGACGATTTGCGCGATGGCGGTGCACAACACTTTGCCGATTGCATCAATGAAATCCGCAAAACCAGCCCCAACACCAAAATTGAAATTTTGGTACCCGATTTTCGCGGTCGCTTAGACATCGCGTTGGACATTCTGGCGAAAAATCCGCCCGATGTGATGAATCACAATTTGGAAACCCATCCGCGCTTATACAAAATGGCGCGCCCTGGTGCGGACTACAAACACTCGCTGGAACTCTTGCGCCGCTACAAAGAAATGATGCCGCACATCCCCACCAAATCGGGCATTATGGTGGGCTTGGGCGAAACGGATGACGAAATCCGCGAAATCATGCGCGATATGCGTGCCAACAATATTGAAATGATTACCGTGGGGCAATATTTGCAGCCATCCAACAGCCATCTGCCCGTGCTGCGCTACGTTACCCCCGATCAGTTTAAAGAATTTGAAAAAGAAGCCTACGCGATGGGCTTTACCAACGCCGCGATTGGCGCGATGGTGCGCAGTTCGTATCACGCCGATATGCAGGCGCATGATGTGCTGGAAGAGCAAAAACACAAAGGCGGCGGTTGCGGGCATCATTAACGCCATGCCGATTATCCAAAGGGCGGATGATTTATCCGTCCTTTTTTGCGCCAACAAAAAGGCAGCCTGAAAACGGATAATCGGTTTTCAGGCTGAAACCTTTGCAAAACTCCCAAGAACCCTTTAAATTCCCCCCATCTCCC
>CAUQQW010000078.1:0-10569 GCA_963520365.1 uncultured Kingella sp. | reverse complement strand
AGAAGGTGCTCATGAGAAATCCCCTAAATGTCTTGGTGGGAATTTAGGGGATTTGGAGAATTTTGCAAAGGTCTCAGGTTCATTAGGCAATAGTGCAAAGGGTAGATTACTAAACACAACAAAAAGGTCGTCTGAAAAATTTTCAGACGACCTTTTAGGCTAATTTTTCTGGATAGTCTGTCCAAGGCAGTACAACCACATTTCAATCTTTTCCTGCACAGAAAAAGGAATACAGCAGCTGTATCATCTCGTTGACTCGTGAATCGGCAATGTAATATTGCCGCTCTCGATGGTTCACTTCAAAAGACACCAATCCGGCCTCGCGCAACAGGGCTAATTGGCTGGACATCGCCGCTTGAGGCAGGCCGGATGATTCAGCCAGTTCGGTTACATTGTGCGGTCTTTCGTGCAGCTTACATAGTACGGCGAGGCGATGGGGGTTTGCCAGAAGTTTAAGAAAGGCAGCGGCTTCTTCGTAGGGCGGTTGATTATCGGCAGTGGTCATGGTTTGCCCTTTTCGGCAAATGTGAAGATCGCATTATCAGCCATAACTGCCGCAGCGGCAACTTTCAGACGACCTCTGTTTAGCGGTTCCATGGCATTTTGGCCAGTAGTCGTGCCATGCCGCAGAATCCGGTTAAACCGGCTGTCAGCAGGCCTGCTCCGACTAGCGCATCTATCAGATAAAACCAAGGCGATACCAGCGAACCTGCCAACACGCCGAACAGAACCAACCCGCCCGCGATGGTTTGCACCTGCCGCATGATGTCCAGCGCGGCGTGTTTGGCGATTATGGGGAGACCTGCGGCTTTCCATGCCTGCAAACCGCCTTCAAGAATGTAGCACTCGCGTCCCCGACCAAGTTCCGCCAATGCTGCTTCCGCCTGCGCCGTGCGCTTGCCGCCCAAGCAATAAAAAATCAGACAGGGCGCAGCGTTGTCGGGCAGTTTTTCACGATGTCGCTCCGGTGGCAGGGACAATGCGCCGCCGATATGCCCGCCCCGATATTCTGCTTGGCTGCGAATGTCCACTGCCAACGCACCCTCACGAATTTTCGCTGCCGCTTCCTCAGGAGTAATCCGTGGAAGTTGTCCTTCTTTACTCATGTTTTGCTTTCTTTATTTTTTGTTGATGTGGCAGGTATTGATGCCCAATAAGCTGTACAACGCGCAGCTTCCTATCAAAGCGGTAGCCAGCGGGATGATGCCCAACCAACCCCACCAGCCGATTTGACCGGTCGCAGCGGCGGCAATTAAGGCTACTCCAATGACAATGCGGAGAGCGCGATCCAAAGTACCTAAGTTCCGTTTCATTTAATTGCTCCTTGTCTGAGAGTGATTCATCTAAAAATAAAAATATATAATAAAAATCATATATAATAAATATTATAGCTTTAAGGTAATTTTGTCAAACGGTTTGCAACCATGCGGCTCAAAAGGATGGGATGACCTTATTTTTAAACGGGTATGTGCAAGCTAAGTTATGCCTAATTTGCTACACGCAACAAAAAGGTCGTCTGAAAACTGAAAAATCAGGTTTTCAGACGACCTTTTATACCTCTACTTAGCAAGCTAATTCACACAATCATTGAAGTTGTAATGAGATGCGGCAGTTGCCTTAGTCTACTCATTGATGGTCTAACTAATCCGCCAACTGCGCTGCAACGCTTCGAAAACTCATCAAAGCCGCTTCGATATTTTCAATGATTTCATCGGCCAAAATATCAGGGGCGGGCAGATTGTCCAGGTCGGTTAAAGAATGGTCTTTCAGCCAGAAAATATCCAAGCTGGTTTTCTCTCGCTGATTGATTTCATCGATACTAAATTTACGCCAGCGTCCGTCGGGATTGTTTTCGGCATGATAGGTTTCTGCGCGCTTTGAACGGTCTTCGGGGCAATAGCAGGTAATGAAATCCTGCAAATCTGCCAACTGCATCGGTTTTTTCTTCAGCGTATGATGCACGTTGGTGCGGTAGTCATACACCCAGACTTCTTGGGTAACGGCTTTTTCCTGTGCGGGGCGGTTATCAAAGAACAACACATTTGCTTTCACGCCTTGGGCGTAGAAAATACCCGTCGGTAAACGCAAAATCGTATGCAAATCGGTCATCTGCAATAGTTTCTTACGCACGGTTTCGCCTGCGCCGCCTTCAAACAACACATTATCGGGTACGACCACGGCAGCCCGCCCGTTGTTTTTGAGCATGGTGTAAATATGCTGCAAGAAGTTGACTTGTTTGTTGGAAGTGGTTGCCCAAAAGTCTTGACGGTTATAGACAAAATCTTCGGTTTCGGCTTCGCCCTCGGCATTGGTAATGGTCATGCTGCTTTTTTTGCCGAACGGCGGATTGGCCAAAACCAAGTCTACTTTGCGTGCGCTGGGCGCAACCAAAGAGTCATCGGAACTAATCGGGCTTTCGCCGTCCATTTCGCCGATGCCGTGTAAAAACAGGTTCATCAAACACAAACGGCGGGTATTGGCGACGATTTCATTGCCGAAAAACGTCCCGTTTTTTAACCGCTCTTTTTGGTCGGTGTTTAGATTGGCGTGTTTTTCCAAATAGCTGTATGCCGCCAATAAAAAGCCGCCGGTGCCTGCTGCCGGGTCGGCAATCAGGGTATCTGCCTGCGGGCGGACGCATTCGACAATCGCTTGAATCAAAGCACGCGGCGTAAAGTATTGCCCCGCGCCGGATTTGGTATCTTCGGCATTTTTTTCCAAAATGCCTTCGTAAATATCGCCTTTCACATCCACGCCCAAGCGCGTCCATTTGGTTTCATCAATCATCGCCACCAAACGGGATAATTTGGCAGGGTCTTGGATTTTGTTTTGCGCCTTGGCAAAGATTTGCCCAAGCAAGCCTTTACGCATACTTAAATCGCGCAACAAAGCGAGATAATGACTTTCCAATTCCGCGCCTGTGCGGTCGGTCAGACTTTTCCAGTTGTATTCTTCCGGAATGCCGACATCGCGATTGTAGGGCGGCTGGCTGTATTCAAAAGCCATTTTCAAGAAAATCAGATAGGTAATCTGCTCCAAATAGTCGCCGTAGCTTACGCCGTCATCGCGCAGCATATGGCAGAAACTCCAAACCTTTTGGACGATGGCATTTGAAGTGTGATTTTGCGTTGTGGTCATATTCGTTTTCTCTTTAATTTATTTATCCAAAAGGCTACCTGAAAAAGCCGCTTTTAAGACGGCCTGTTTGAGCAGCTCAGCTTGTTTGAGTTGTTTGGCAAGTTCGGCAGCGAGTTGGTCGCAGGCGGTGAGTTTGCTTTCTAAAATGGCAACGATTTGGGTTTGTTCGGTTAGGGAACAATACGGAACAATTAAATTCTCTAAAGTATTTAAATTAATGTTTTTTTGTGCTGTTGCAGGAGCATAAGATTCGATTTTGGTTCTCGCAGACTTTATAAATAATTCAATATATTCTGGTAATACTGCTTTTGAAGCAGAAAACCCGACGATACTATCGGGAAAACAAGCATCAAATCCTAAAAAGGCAGTTTCAGCAATATTTGCAGCGATCGTGATACAAAGAGTCCCTTTCTGCCAAAGTTTGCTTTGCTCTAATCCAAATTCACTATATGTTTGTTCATATTTTTTAATAATTCGATTTGCAGCACGAACCTCTCCCGTTTGAATAAAAGGATATTTCCCTCCAAAAAGTTTTTTATCATTTCTTGGGCGATGTTTCGATTTTCCACGAGCTAACTCTCCTAGGTCTGATAATTTTCCCCATATCCACCCACTAGGCAAGTCTGCAAAATTGTCCTCAAACTTAACTGCTTGTGTCGGTGCTTTGGGTTTGCTCGGTTTTTTCCATTCTTTCCCATTCTGTTCCCATTGGCTGACGGCTGTTTGCCAGTCGGCAAGCTGTTGGGCGTGGTGTTCTTCTCGTGCCGTCTGAATTTGGGCGAGCAGTTCGTTTTCAGACGGCAAGGTGTCTGCGTGCTTGCTACGCCATTCTTTGGTGAGTTCGCCGTTAAAGGCGTTTTTGAGCAGGGATTGGCGGTATTGTTGGATTTGCTGCGCTGCGGTTTTCAGACGACCTATGCCTTCGTCGATTTCGTCAAACAGGCTTTCAATTTTATTGACGATGGCTTGTTGGGTGTCAAATGGAGGGATTGGAATTTGAAGCTGTTCAATATCTTTTGAGCTAATGTTTTGAACACCCATTCCTTTTGCTGTTTGAATAATACTTTGTTCAAGGTTTATAAGTAAATAAGCAAAAAAATCTTTTTGAAATGTATCATGGTTGTATAAGTTTAATTTTCCAACTCGTTGATTTAACAGAGCAGGACGCTCATCTTCATAAAAACTTACCTTACCAATGGAACCAGACATTCCTATTAGAATATCTCCTTTATTTACAATATAATTTTTTTTATCAGAAAGATATTTTTTATCTAAAAAAACACAATCAGACAAATCAACTGTATTTCCTACAAGTTGAGATTGTCTAATCAAAGGAATATGAGTATTTTTAGGGTTTTCTTTTATGAACTCCACACTTTTAAATGCATACCCATTTTGTATTTTTAATACATCTCCTAATCGTTTGATTTCCCACCCTTTCGGCAACTGCTGTTCTGTGGTCATTTTTATGCTGTCCATTGTCGGTTAATCTCGTTTAATAGGGTGTTAAAGTCTTGGTCGTTGGCGGCAATTTCACTCAATACATCATAGGCTTGCCCCAATCCGCCGTGTTGGTTGAACGGGGTAAGTTCAAAGTCGTTCCCTTCGATGGCAAAGGAAGTGATGATGTGGTCACGAATCATGGTCAGCCATTGCATTTGTTCTTCGGTCAGCGGTTTGTCGGCGCGGCGGTTGTGTTCAAACGTCCATGTTTGGAAGTTTTTACGCACGGTTTTGCTAAACGGGGTGATTTTGCCATCAATGCCAATCACTCGGCGAACAAGGCTGACTAAGGCGGTGAGTTCGCTTTCTGCCTGTTCGCTGACGTTATCCAAACGCGCGTATGCCTGCCAGATATGGCTGAATGCCAATTTCGGTTTGGCTTTTTTGATGGCGGCCGCCAGCTCTTTAATCATCGCAAGGCTTAGGGCTTGGCGTTGATAAGGCTGATTATAGAAAATCTGCAAGGCGGTAATTTCGTCTTTGTTGTTGTGTATCCATTCGGCAAAATCTTGGGTAAGGGTTTCATCATTTTCTGCCCAGCCTGCGTGGATGACTTCATCAATCTGGGCGTCAATTTTCTGCTCGTTTTGTTTGCGGATGTCGTCCAATATGGTGATGAGCTCCATGGAAAGCGGACGTGCAGCGGCTTTGACGCGCTGTTTTTGTATCTTTAAAACGGTTTTTTCAGACGGCGTCTCATCGCTGGAAATGCCTTCTTGCTCGCAAGCTGCCCGATGGATTTCGTCGGTATTGATGGCGTGAAACAGGTCTTTGACCAATTGCGGTAATGGGACGCCGCCTGTGATTTCGGTGATCCGCTGCTGTTGTTCGTTATCCAGCTGTTTGTTTAAACGGGCAAGGCGTGCCGCCAGTGAGCTGATGCTGTCGCTATCAAATGCGCCGCCGAAGACGACGGCTTTTCCTAAATCGGAAAAGCTGACCGAACGCTTGGTGTCTAATTGTTGGCTTGCTGTTTTGAGCGATTTTGTAACACCGATGGCATCGACAATTACATAATGGGTTTTGGCTGATGATGCGGAAGGGCTGACTTTTTGCAGACCTTCTTTATCAAGCGTGCGTGTGCCGCGCCCTTTCATTTGCTCGAAATAGTTGCGGCTTTTGACATCGCGCATAAACAGCAGGCATTCGAGCGGGCGGACATCGGTTCCTGTGGCAATCATATCGACGGTAACGGCGATGCGCGGGTTGTAGCTGTTGCGAAAATTCGCCAAGACGGTTTTGGGTTCTTCGCCTTGTTCGATGACTTCGCCGTTCTCTCCCACAATATCGTCTTTGGCTTTGTAAGTGATTTTTTTGCAAAATTCGTTGCCTTGCCCGAACTCTTCCCGCACCATTTTGATGATGTCGTCAGCGTGGCTGTCGTTTTTGGCAAAAATCAGGGTTTTGGGTACTTCTTGACGATTTGGGAACATTACGGGCAAATGGTCACGGAAAGTACGGATAATGGTGCGGATTTGGCTTGGATTGACAACATCCCTGTCGAGTTGCTTGGCGGTATAGTCTTCATCGCTATCTTGCTGCTGCCAGCGTTTGCGGCGTGTAGTGCGTTCGCGGTGTTCGACCAGTTCTTCGGCTTTGAATTTGCCGCCATCCAGGCTGATTTTGGTATTGATCAGATAGACTTCATTGCCTACGTTTACGCCATCGGCAACGGCTTGTTCGTGGCTGTATTCGCTGACGACGTTTTGATTGAAAAAGCCAAAAGTGCGGTTGTCCGGTGTGGCGGTTAAACCAATCAGATAGGCATCAAAATAATCCAACACTTGTCGCCAAAGGTTGTAAATGGAGCGATGGCATTCATCGATAAAGATAAAATCAAAAAATTCGGGTGGCAGATCCGGTTGATAGGCAACGGGCAATGGTTCTTTTAAGCGGTTTTCCCATTCTTCCAATTCCATGCTGTCATCCGGTATCGACAGATCTTCCCCTTTTAATAGCGAATACATGCGCTGAATGGTACAAATGCAGACTTCTACGCCGTTGGGAATGTGCGGCGATTTAATCACTTGGGCGTTATAGAGTTCGGTAAATTTGCGGTTGTCGTCAGACGGGGTAAAAACCAACATTTCCTGCTCGGCCTGTTCGCCCAAATTGACGGTGTCGACTAAAAACAAAATGCGGCGTTTGCCTGTGTACTTGAGCAAGCGATACATAATGCTGATGGCGGTATAAGTTTTGCCTGCGCCTGTGGCCATTTGAATCAAGGCGCGCGGTAAATCTTTTGCCAAAGAATCTTGCATATTTTCGATGGCGGTTAATTGGCAATCGCGCAAGCCTAACGCCGCCGCAGACAGATGGTTAGGATTGAGCGCAGGTATGGCTTTAAGTTTGGCGCGCAGGGCGTTTTTGCCTTCGCTTGCCCATTTTTGCAATGTCTCGGGGCGGTGAAAGTTGAATACTTCACGGGCACGCGGGGCAGGGTCGTTGCGGTTGGTAAAACGTGTTACTACACCCGTGCTTTCATATAAAAAGGCAATCTCTGCTTGCTCAATATACTTGAGTTTGCTGTCGGCATAGCGTGCGCTTTGCTCTTCAACCGTATTGAGCTTATGGCCAAAGTTTTCTTCTTTGGCCTCAATGATGGCAACTGGGTCGCCATCAACAAACAACAGATAATCTACCGGACCGCTGTCAGTTGGATATTCACGCACCGCTACCCCAAAACTACTGTTGGGATTAAAATACTTCACCGACTGTACCGCCCAACCCGCCTGCTCCAGTTTTTGGTCGATGATGTCGCGGGCTTGTTGTTCGGGGTGTTGATTGTAGGTTACCTGTTTGTTCATAGAGATTTCCTAGATAACGTGTTGAATTAGGGGCCATCCTAGATAACTAGGACAGCCCCTAATATTCTAATTTATATGATTTCTCATAAATTCTTAAAATCGAAAAGCTTACAAAATGTAATTTATCTGTAACTCAGAAGGGAATATCGTCATCGATATCGTCAATCGGTGCTGGGGCGGGGGCGGCGGCTTGGCGGCGGGGTGGAGCGGGCGGCTCGGCGGCGTAAGCCGGTTCATTATAGTTTTGGGCGGATTGCTGGCGCGGGCTGCTGGGGGCGGCTACGTATTGGTCGCCGCCTTCGTAGGGGCTGCTGCCGCTGTTGCGGCCGTCGAGCATTTTCATTTCGTTGGCCACGATGTCGTAGGCGGTGCGCTCAATTCCGTCTTTGCCGGTGTATTTGCGGCTTTGGATGCGGCCTTCGATATATACCTTGCTGCCTTTTTTCAGATATTGGCCGGCAATTTCTGCCAAGCGACCAAACATACTGATATTATGCCATTCGGTACGCTCCTGGCGCTGCCCGTTGCGGTCTTTCCAGTTTTCGCTGGTGGCAATAGAAAAATTGGCCACGGCATCGCCACTGGGCAGGTAGCGCACTTCGGGATCGCGCCCCAAATTGCCGATAAGTATCACTTTATTCAACATGATTTCCTCCTAAAATAATCTGTTTGACGGCAGCTTCATCAAAACCCTGCTGCCGCGCCTTGATGTAAACGGTTGAACGGTCAGCGCTGAGGCTGGCTGCCTCCACGCCTTCAAACTGCTGCAATACGGCCAAGAGCCGCTCTTCGCAACCCTGCCAAATGGGCGATATGCTCAGCGCCAAATTGCGTACGGCGGCCGGTGCGGGCGCGGCGGCGGCCATCAGCAGCCAGGCCAGCGTGAGCACCATAGAAAAGGCAAACACGCCGATTAAGCCGAAATGTTCAAACAAACGCCCGCCAGCCGCGCCGCCCACAAACACGCCGATGGATTGCGCCGTGTTATACATGCCCATGGCGGTGCCTTTCAAATCCGCCGGCGCCACTTTCGACACGATAGACGGCAGGCTGGCCTCCAAAATATTGAAGCCGACAAAATACACCACCAGCGATATGCCGATGGCCAAAAGCGAAGCCTGGCCGGCATAAATACCACATAAAGCCGCCGCAATCAGTGCAATACCGGCCACAAACACCTGCTTGAGCTTATTGCGCGTTTCGCCCACCACAATTGCCGGTACCATCAGCAGCAACCCCAACAGCACCGCCGGCAGATAAAGCTGCCAATGCTGCTCTTTAGGCAGCCCCAAGCCGCGCATCACAATCGGCAGGCTGGCAAACACCGCCATCATCACTGCCTGCAGGGCAAAAATGCCGAAATTAAGCTGCATCAGGCGTTTGTTGCGCAGCACCTCGCCGATGCGCGAAGTCTGCATTTCCGCATCTTCGTGGAACTTCCCCTGCTGCGGATTGGGCGTAATCCAAGCCACCACGCCCAAGGCCAGCACGCACAGGCCGCCGGTGAGCGCAAACAGGCCGGGCACGCCCAGATAGCGGGTGAGCAGCGGCGAGGCCACCATGCTGGCGGCAAAGGTAAGCCCGATGGTGAGGCCGATGGAAGCCATGGCGCGAGTGCGCACTTCATCGCGCGTCAAATCCGCCAGCAGCGCGGTCACCGCCGCGCTCACCGCACCGGCGCCCTGAACCGCCCGGCCGATGAGCAGCCAGGCTACGCTATCCGCCGCTGCGGCAATAAAACTGCCCGCCGCGAACACCACCAGGCCGAGGTAAATCACCTTTTTGCGCCCCAGCCTGTCGGAAAGCATGCCGAGCGGCAGCTGGAACAGCGCCTGCGTGAGGCCATACACCGCAATCGCCAAACCGCCCATCGCAGGCGTGCTGCCCGGCAGTTCTTTGGCATACAGCGCCAACACGGGCAACACCAAAAACATGCCCAGCATACGCAGCGCATACACACCGGACAGCGATGCGCTGGCGCGCCATTCTGCTGGCAACAGGGCGGTGCGGGGGGCTCGGGACATAGTGTTTGAACGAATAAGGTTGGGGAAAAACGCCGCAGATTATACCCGAAGCCTCATGCCATCGGGGGCTTTTCGCGCGGGGCAGAAGCCGGATATTTTTCAGGTAGCCTGCTTTGCGGCAGCGGCTACCTGAAAAAGACGCGCCGTCCAATCAATTCAGGCTGTCTTCAATATAGTGAATTAAATTTAAACCAGTACAGCGTTGGCTCGCCTTGCCGTACTATTTGTACTGTCTGCGGTTCGCCGCCTTGTCCTGATTTTTGTTAATTCACTATATAATCCAGCAGGGTTAAGCCCACGGGGTAGGCGGCGTAGCCTATCGGTATGCTTGGGTCGAGCTCGTCCACCCGGTTCACGTTCTCATCCGCGATACCTTGCGGATATTTGAAATAGTGGTTGGGGTAAACCATTTCACCGGTCAGCTCCACGCGCCGGAACGTGGAAAAATAGCCTTCGCGCCAGCATTCGCTGCCGCCCAAAGTAGGAGCGAACAGCAGGCCGTGTTTGCGCACGGATAGCTCGTGTATTGCCACATCTTGGGCGGTGGCATCGAAGAAATAGAGCAGCAGGCAGTTTTTGAAGCCGCCCAAATCAAATTTATGCTTGGCCAACAGGCCGTAATAATCCAAGCCGTTCGACATTCGGTATATATAGTGGATTAAAATCGCAATGATACGGCGTTGGCTCGCCTTGACGTACTACCTGTACGCCTTGCGGCTCGCCGCCTTGTCTCATTTTTATTTTAATCCACTATAAACACATCCCCGGCGCGGATATGCTTCCGGCTCGACTCGAAGGCTTGCACTACTTCGATTTTCTGTTTCCTCGGCATGGTGCGCTCC
The DNA here is from genome assembly GCA_963520365.1 of uncultured Kingella sp. Classification (GTDB taxonomy): domain Bacteria; phylum Pseudomonadota; class Gammaproteobacteria; order Burkholderiales; family Neisseriaceae; genus Kingella_B. Next base: position 255 of record CAUQQW010000078.1, on the reverse strand, counting down.
TTATTGTTAGCTGGCTGGGAAACACGGTATCGGTTTCAGGTAGCCTGCTTTGTATTTGAGGCTACCTGAAAATAGAAAAGGCACTTCGGCCATGCCGAAAGCCGGAATACTGGTTTTCAGGTAGCCTGTTCAATCAAGACCACTGCCAGCGGCTCTGCCACGCGCCGATAACGGCATCGGGATAGCGCCGGCTGCCGAGGCTGCCGTTGTAGCGCGCCAATGCGCGTTCCATATTGCCGTTTTCCAGATTGCTGT
>CAUQQW010000077.1:0-10645 GCA_963520365.1 uncultured Kingella sp. | reverse complement strand
TGGTGAATTCAATTCTTGGGGGTGTTGGGGTGGGGTTTTGCAAAGGTTTCAGTCTAAATGCAATCCAAGCAGCAAAAGAAAGGGGCAACCTGCGCGGTTGCCCAAAAAAACTTGATAAAGGAAAGGATACATCAAAATGAAAAACTGTTTGAATATTATATATCTTTTCCCGCTATTGTTCAACCCTAATGCCTGAAATTGTTGTTTTATTACCTGCGATGTTGTTCACCGCTAAAAACGAAGTAGCCAAATCCGCGCAACAGCCACAGCAAGATGCCACGCCTAATTGGTCTTTTAAATCGGTTAAAGAAGACGCGCCTGCGGCAACGGCTTCTTTGATTTTGTGGTCGGTAATCGCGTTACAAATGCAAACGTACATGGTGTGTCTCCTTGTTGAGTGATAACCACTCTTAACATTATTGCGCTAATGATAATGTTGTTCATTTTGGTTTGCAAGCGGTAAATTTATGAAAAATAATGTGCAACCAAAATACAACAATCGTTGCGCCATCGCTCCCTTGTAAGCAGCCTGAAAAACGCCCTACAATCGCGTTCCTTTTGTTTTCAGGCTGCCTGATGCCTATGTTTAATAAGCATCCATGTCGCCGTGCCATCATCACCATGCACTTCTCATCCGAAAATCCATCCCAATCGCTGTTAAACAACCTTAACCCCGAGCAACTCGCCGCCGTAACTTATCCGCCGCAATCGGCGCTGGTGTTGGCAGGTGCGGGCAGTGGCAAAACGCGCGTGCTCACCACGCGCATCGCATGGCTGCTGCAAAACCAAATGGCAAGCGTGCACAGCATTTTGGCGGTAACGTTTACCAACAAAGCCGCCAAAGAAATGCAAACGCGGCTGGGCGCTATGCTGCCGCTCAATTTGCGCGCCATGTGGCTGGGCACGTTTCACGGCTTGTGCCACCGTTTTTTGCGTTTGCACCACCGCGAAGCGGGCTTGCCACAAACGTTTCAAATTTTAGACAGCAGCGACCAGCTCTCGCTGATTAAACGCTTGCTCAAACAGCTTAACATCGCCGAAGAAAGCCTTGCACCGCGCGTGTTGCAAGGCTTTATCAACGCGCAAAAAGAAGCAGGCTTGCGCGCAGGCAGCCTGAACGCGCCCGACCCGCATTTGCAACGGCTCATCCTGTGCTACGCGGAATACGAAAAACAATGCCAGCAAGAAAGCGTGGTGGATTTTGCCGAGCTGATGCTGCGCAGCTACGAAGTGCTCAACGCCAACGAAGTGCTGCGCACGCACTACCAAAACCGCTTCAATCATATTTTGGTGGACGAATTTCAAGACACCAACAAGCTGCAATACGCATGGCTCAAACTCATCGCAGGCGAGCAAAGCGCGATTTTTGCCGTGGGCGATGATGATCAATCCATCTATCGCTTTCGCGGCGCAAACGTGGGCAATATGACCGACCTGATGCGCGAATTTCACATCGCCGCCCCCATCAAGCTAGAACGCAACTATCGTTCCGTGGGCAACATTCTTGCCGCCGCCAACGCCGTTATCCAAAACAACAGCGAGCGGCTGGGCAAAAACCTGCGTACCGAAGCCGAAAGCGGCGACAAAATCCGCTATTTCTGCGCCTATAACGACTACGAAGAAGCCCAATTCATCACCGAAGAATGCCGCCATTTGCAACGCCACGGCACGCCGTTAGACCAAATCGCCATCCTATACCGCAGCAACGCCCAATCGCGCATTATTGAGCAACAGCTTTTTCAGGCTGCCATACCTTATAGAATCTATGGCGGCTTGCGCTTTTACGAACGCCAAGAAATCAAACACGCCCTTGCCTATTTGCGCCTTGCCGTTAATCCTAATGACGACAACGCCCTGCTGCGCGTGATTAACTTTCCACCGCGCGGCATCGGCACACGCAGCGTAGAGAACATCCAAGCAGCCGCAGCCGAACAAGGCATCAGCCTATGGCAAGCCGCCTGCGGCATAGGCGCAAAAGCCAGCAAAATCGCCGCTTTCGTGCAACTGATAGACAGCTTCCAACAGCAAATTCCCCATTTCAGGCTGCCTGAAATCCTGCAAACCATTCTGCAAGACAGCGGCTTATACGCGCATTACCAAGCGCAAAAACAAGCCAGCGAGCGCGAACGCACCGAAAACCTAGACGAGCTGATTAACGCCGCCGAATACTTCCGCCCCGAAGACAGCCCCTTTGAAACGCAGCCTGAAAACAGCGCCGATAGCCCCGAGTTTCCCATTCTCGCCTTTTTAAGCAACGCCAGCTTAGAAAGCGGCGAAACCCAAGCCAGCGCAGGGCAAGAAGCCGTGCAACTGATGACCGTGCACGCCGCCAAAGGGCTAGAATTTGACAACGTATTTCTCAGCGGCATGGAAGAAGGCCGCTTCCCTAGCGAAATGAGCCTAGCCGAACACGGCGGGCTGCAAGAAGAACGCAGGCTGATGTATGTCGCCATTACCCGCGCTCGTAAACGTCTATATATAAGCATGGCACAACAACGCCAGCTATACGGCATCACCCAAGCCAGCGTCGTTTCCCGCTTTATTGATGAAATCCCCAGCGAACTGCTGCATCACCTATCCCCGCCCAAGCCAACAGGCAGCCTGAAAACGAGTGCAACGAGTTTCGGCTTAGCCAAAAACCACTTACCCCGCGTATCATCAAGGCAGCCTGAAACTCCAAGCAGCCAAACCCCGCGCGATTACCACGGCTACACGCTCGGCGAAAACGTCCGCCATGCCAAATTCGGCACCGGCGTAATCATCGATGCCATCAACAAGGGCGAAAGCGCACGGCTCACCATCAATTTTGGCGCAAACGGCATCAAAGAGCTGGATACTGCATTCGCCAAGCTGGAAAAATTAGGCTAGGGCAGCATGGGGATTATTTTCAGGCTGCCAACCATTTGGAAATAATCCACCCTCAAACAGGAAATAATCCATGAAAATGGAAAGAATCTGACAAATTCCGTCAGCAAAGTTACAAAAAAATACCCAAAATTACCCAAAACTGCCACTGACAAAAAATGTCAGAAAAATAAAATATCAATACAAACAACAAATTAAACAAAAAACACGAGCTGGCACAACCCATGCTCAATACAAAGCACAACACACTTGATTCGCAACGCGGTGCACGAACAAGTGTTCTTCCCTGAAAAACGCGCCGCACATTCTTTAATTTATCTTGGAGATAAAACATGAAAACTATGCAAAAAGGTTTCACTTTGATCGAGTTGATGATCGTAATCGCAATTTTGGGTATCTTGGCTGCTATCGCTCTGCCTCTGTACCAAGACTACATTTCTAAATCACAAGTTACTCGTGTAGTAAGCGAATTGTCTGCTGGTAAAACTGCAATTGATGCAGCAATCTACGATGCTAAAATTCCAGGTTTGGGTACTACTTCTACTGATGTGACAATTGCTCCTATTGGTTTGGCTAAATCTACCGTAGCTGGTTCTGCTCTTACTGCAACAGGTGCTGCTCAAGTTCGTTCTAACTTGATCGGTGCGTTGTCTTTGACTGGTCAAAATACTAACACTCCTGTATTGACTGCTACTATGGGTCAAAATGCAAACCGTGATATTGAAGGCGCGACAGTGGCTTTGAGCCGTGCTAATGATGGCGTATGGACTTGCCGTGTTCAATCAGGTAGCGCTACTGGTTTCAAACTTAAATTTATCCCAGCTGGCTGCTCTAACACCTAATAATTAGGTTAGATATTTTTAATAGGCGTTTTTAGAAAGCATCATCTATTTAGGTAGGTGGTGCTTTTTGTTTGTAATTTAATTTTTTAAAGAGTAGTGCTATGCCCGCAATCTATAAACTTCTTACAACAAATTATAAATTACCACCGTTTAAACAATATAGAAAAGCAATGATTATAAGCCTTATGTTTGTCTTACTGCCTAACGTGTTTTTTTGGTTTATTGCATGGTATAAGGGATTAGCACGTCCACTTATTAATCTAGATTATTTATTGCCACTTGTATTATTGGTTGCTCCTATTTCTTATAAAATAGGTAAAATAATAGGAGGTTTTTTGTTACTCATAGCTATTTTGGCAGATTTTGTCATGTTCGCTATGCAGATTTTTCCATTTTTAGATATTGCCGCGATTCGTTCCTTATTGCCATTTTTATTCACAGCATCATCTCGCGTGATTATTTTGGTTTGCACAGCAGTCTTGTATGCGTTTATTTTTCCATTTATTTTGAGTAAGATAAGCAAAAATACTTCGTTTTATTGGGTTTTGGGGTGGTCTATTCTGATTGCATTGTTGGGATGGTCTATCTATTATGAAAAATTTGCGCGGCCAGAAGAAACAAAAACAATGAGATTCGCACGAAATAATTATTTTATTGCGCACAGCCAAGTAGATGCTTATTTGGCAGAGATGGGTTCTGATTTTTTTCAACAAATTAAAAATGTCCCTCCAAAACTTACACCCATCAAAGGAGAGATGGCATCTAATCGTGAATTTGGGAATAATGCCTCTCATCGCTTTAAGCAGCCCTATTCTGATAAAATGATGCTGATCGTAGCTGAGTCATGGGGGGCGGCGCGAGAAGATAATGTACAAAAAAGCGTATTGCAAAATATTTATAATCAACAAGATAATTTAGAGTTTATTGAAACAGGTTTTTTTGATTTTGCTGGCTCAACCGTGCAAGGAGAGATGCGAGAATTATGCAAGTATGCAGTAGATAATGGATATGCTTTTAGCAAATTGCCAGCAAGTACTTTTGCTCATTGCTTGCCAAACGTTTTGAAAAAACAGGGATATGCAACTTTTGCTTTACATGGCGCAAATGGGCAGCTTTATGAGCGAACCAGTTGGTATCCAATGGTTGGTTTTCAAAAGATAATGTTTAATGAAGATTTTCCAACATTACCGCATTGCGATGCATTTCATGGCGTGTGTGATAGCGCACTATTTGATGTGGTAGCTGATCAATTTAAACAAACCGCAAATCAAAAATCTTTTGTGTATTGGATGACATTAACATCACATATACCTTATGTGCGTAAGGATTTGCATATTACACGGTTTGATTGTCAGAAATTGGGATTATTTAAAGGTGACATTTGCAATAATATGAGCTTGGAAGCACAATTTTTTGATGGATTAGGTGAGTTGATTAAACGACCTGAAATGAAAGGAGTGGAAGTGATTGTAGTAGGAGATCATATGCCTCCTATCATGGATAATGTTCCATTCCATAAAAATTTACATTTTAACGATGTGGCTTGGTTGCATTTTAAAGTAAAGCCATAAAACCTTAAACAAATAGAGCCTTTAATTTTTATTAAAGGCTCTATTATTAATTTGTACGTAATCTAAATTACTTGGCAATCATTAGGCGCATAGCTTGTTTTCCAACTTGCTGCGCTTTGTGCATTGATCGTGCACGACCATGTACCACCTGGATGCCTATCTAGTTTAATAACGGTGTTTCTGATTGCTACAGTAGCTTTTTCACCAAGAACGGCAGTTAAGCTACCATCTGGAGCTACTGTCGCTATATAAACTAAATTGGAGCTTGGGTTATTGCCGTTGATGCCGATGTACTCATAGCGACCACCTGTTCCATTTGGTTGACCGTCTAGTGCTGGTCTTTCTGTGGGCGTATATCCATGACCAACAATAGATTCCACAGCCGTGCGGGCACTATTTAGTTCATAATAAACACGAGTGATCTGAGCTTTTGACATATAATCTTGATACATAGGCAGGGCAATCGCTGCTAAAACACCTAAGATTGCTATAACAATCATTAGTTCAATTAACGTAAAGCCTTTGGTTTTTATTGAATTCATTTTTTTTTCCATTTTCTGTTTGATATAATTACACAAGTTGTGCAAATCGGATATGAAACACAGCATATTGTGTGCCAGTTTAATTTTTTCTGTTGTAATTGTCTATTTTAATTGAGGATATAAACTTTTATGGAATTGCCACGTTCTTTGATAAAAGCAAAATGTCTTGCTTCTGCTATTCATATTGGTATTTCGCTTCTTATTTTTGCCGCTATCGTGGTATGGATGCTTATAAACCTTTATCCGTCTTTTTATTTTAATATGAGTGGCGGTGTTCAAGGATTATTATTAATGTTTGGTGTGGATGTTGTGCTTGGTCCACTTATTACATTTTTGGTGTTCAATCCGCACAAAAAACGCAAGGAAATCATTAGCGATTTGCTGATTATTGCGATAATACAATTTTCTGCGTTGGGTTATGGTTTTCGCACAGTATATCATGAACGCCCAAGGCTAACAGTAGTATATGATATGGGTTCAAGCGTAGTCTTAAATGCGCGAGAAGTGGCAGAAGATGAGGTATTATCTAAGGTGGATATGAGTAAATTATCACGCTTGGAAGGCGTGGCTATTGCAAGCATGGGGATGAAAGATGGACAACAAGTGTATCTTAATATCAATCAAACTCCCGATATGTTTGTAAAAGCTGACCAAATTGCTCGCAGAGCAATGAAAGATTCTCTGGAGCAAGCACAGCTGGCGAAAATAGAAAAGCAGCATGGCAGGGTATTTGTGTTATCTACCATGGGTAAATACACAGGCGCTTACATCATTTTAGACAAAAATTTGAACTACATTACCAAAATTGGCGAAAAACCTACTGCTTGATTTTCAGGCTGCTTGTTCATGAAGCAAAAGCAGATGCCCCACCGCATCTGCTTTTTCCTTTTGATGCAGCCTGAAAATCCCCTAAAATCCCCCTTTTCTATTTTCAGGCTGCCTATCATGCCCCAGCAAGCTCAACAAAAAATCCAAACCCTAACCGCCCAGCTCAACCAATACGCCCACGAGTACTACACGCTCGACGCGCCCACCGTGCCCGATAGCGAATACGACCGCCTATACCGCGAATTGGAGACGTTGGAAGCCGAATATCCGCATTTCAGGCTGCCTGAAAGCCCCACCAACCGCGTGGGTGGCGCGGTGTTGGAAGGCTTTGAGACGGTTGTCCATGCCGTGCCGATGTTATCGCTGGCAAATGCGTTTTCGCCGCGCGATGACGACACGGGTGCGTTTGACCATGCCGAGATGCTGATGTTTGACGAGCGCGTGTGCAAGGATTTGGGCACAGCGCAAACCGAATACATTATTGAACCAAAGTTTGACGGTTTGGCGATTAGCCTGTTGTATCAAAACGGTATTTTGGTTCAGGCTGCCACGCGCGGCGATGGCACAACGGGTGAGGATGTAACCGAAAATATCAAAACCGTGCGCAATATTCCCTTGAAGCTGCGCGGCGACGAAGTGCCTGATTTGATTGAAGTGCGTGGCGAAGTGCTGATGCTGAAAGCGGATTTTGCCGCGCTCAATGCCCGCCAGTTGGACGCGGGGCAAAAGCCGTTTGCCAATCCGCGCAATGCCGCAGCGGGCAGCCTGCGCCAGCTTAATTCGGCGATTACGGCGCAGCGTAAATTGCATTTTTTTGGCTACGGCATCGCGCGTTTGAGCACGGCGTTTAGGCAGCCTGAAAACCATGCGCAGGAGATTGAACTGCTGGCGCGGCTGGGGTTTAGCGAGCCGCAAGCGCAAATTCGCGTGTGCGCCCATATCCGCGAAGTGCTGGATTTTTACGAAACCATGTCGCAGCAACGCCCCAGCTTGCCTTATGAAATTGACGGCATGGTGGTGAAAGTGAACGATTTGCGGCAGCAGCAAACGCTGGGCTTTGTGTCGCGTGCGCCGCGTTGGGCGATTGCGCACAAATTCCCCGCCGAAGAAGCCTTGACCACGGTTGAAGCGATTGATGTGCAAGTGGGGCGCACGGGCTCAATCACGCCTGTGGCGCGGCTCAAACCCGTGTTTGTGGGCGGCGTAACCGTAACCAACGCCACGCTGCACAACCAAGACGAAGTGTCGCGCAAAGATGTTCGCGTGGGCGATACCGTGGTGGTGCGCCGCGCGGGCGATGTGATTCCCGAAGTGGTGCGCGTGGTGCTGGAACGCCGCCCGATGCGCAACGTGGATTTGCTGGGTGAACAGCAAGAGTCGCAGCATCCCGCTTTCAGGCTGCCTGAAAGCTGCCCCGTGTGCGGCAGCGCGGTGGAGCGCGAAATCGGCGAAGCGGTCGCCCGCTGCACTGGCGGCATCGTATGCAAAGCCCAACGCGCGCAAGGGCTGATTCACTTCGCCAGTCGCAAAGCGATGGATATTGTCGGCTTAGGCGACAAGCAGATTGAAGCCTTGGTGGAACAAGATGTGTTGCACAGTTTTGCTGATATTTATCAATTAGATATAGACAAACTCAAAACCATCAAAGACGGCAAATCGGGCGCGAACAAATGGGCGCACAATATTTTGGACGCGATTGCCGCCAGCCGTCAGCCGCCGCTCGCCCGCTTCCTGTTTGCACTTGGCATTCGGCACGTGGGCGAAAGTACCGCCAAGCAGCTTGCCGCCGCGTTTGGCGATTTGAACACCGTGCGCCGCGCCCCCGAGCCTGTGCTCGCCTGCCTGCCCGACATCGGCAGCGTGGTCGCCCATTCCATCGCCCATTTTTTCAGGCTGCCTGAACAACAAAAATTGCTGGACGATTTATTGCAATTCGTGTCGCCACAAACCGCCGCGCGGGCAAGCAATGTGCACGAATACGCCACGCCCGCACGCTGGTTGGCGCGGTTGCCCGACTACAAAATCAGCGAAAAACGTGCGCAAGAATTGTGGGATTTGGCAGGCGGTAGCATCGCGCAACTGCTCGCTGACAACGCCCTGCCGCAAGACTGGCAAACATGGCGCAGGCAGCCTGAAAACGCCCAACTCTTGCGCGATATAGATGCCTTTCTCGCCCAACTGCCCGCGCCATCCATGCAGCCTGAAAACGCCCTTTCAGGCAGCCTGAAAAGCAAAATCGCAGGCAAAACCTTCGTGTTAACAGGCACGTTGCCCACATTAAAACGCGACCAAGCCAGCGTAATGATTGAAGCCGCAGGCGGCAAAGTGAGTAGCAGCGTGTCCAAGAAAACCGATTTTGTGGTGGCAGGCGCAGAAGCAGGGTCTAAACTGGAGAAAGCGCAGAGCTTGGGGATAGCGGTGTTGAGCGAAGAAGAATTGTTGGCTCTGTTGGGTTAGGAAGAAAGGCAGCCTGAAAAGCCAGTCTCGCAGTTAAGCCAACCATTCACAGCGCACAGCTGCCCCACTCATCCCCAAAACCCATTTTCAGGCTGCCTAATCGCATCAAAAGGCAGCCTGAAAACACATCCCCCTTTACAAAATCCTAACAAACGATTAAAACCCCACATTTTCCATCCACACCAATATATATAGGGAGACAAACATGAAAGTAGGATTTATTGGCTGGCGCGGCATGGTCGGCTCCGTGCTCATGCAACGAATGCGCGAAGAAAACGACTTCGCCCACATCCCCGAAGCCCATTTCTTTACCACATCCAATGTAGGCGGTGCAGCCCCCGATTTCGGGCAAGCCAACAAAACCTTGCTGGATGCCAACAACGTCGCCGAACTCGCCAAAATGGACATCATCGTAACCTGCCAAGGCGGCGACTACACCAAATCCGTGCACGAACCCCTGCGCGCAAGCGGCTGGAACGGCTATTGGATAGACGCCGCATCCACCTTGCGCATGAAAGACAATGCCATCATCGTGCTAGACCCCGTAAACCGCAACGTGATTGATGCAGGTTTGAAAAACGGCATCAAAGACTACATCGGCGGCAACTGCACCGTATCGCTGATGCTGATGGCACTCGGCGGCTTGTTCCAAAACGGCTTAGTAGAATGGGCAACCAGCATGACTTACCAAGCCGCATCAGGCGCAGGCGCAAAAAATATGCGCGAACTGATTAGCGGCATGGGCGCGGTGCACAGCCAAGTTGCCACCGAGCTTGCCGACCCCGCCAGCGCGATTTTGGCGATTGACCGCAAAGTGTCCGACTTTTTGCGCTCCGAAGAGTACCCCAAAGCCAACTTTGGCGTGCCCTTGGCAGGCAGCCTGATTCCGTGGATTGATGCCGATTTAGGCAACGGGCAATCCAAAGAAGAATGGAAAGGCGGCGTGGAAACCAACAAAATTTTGGGCGCAAATCGCCCTGTGATTGTGGACGGCTTATGCGTTCGCATCGGCGCAATGCGCTGCCATAGCCAAGCCATCACGCTGAAACTGAAAAAAGATTTGCCACTGGCAGAAATTGAACAAACCGTCGCCAGCGCAAACGAGTGGACAAAAGTTGTCCCCAACACCAAAGAAGCCACTATTCACGAGCTGACCCCCGCAGCGGTAACAGGCACGCTGGCAACGCCAGTTGGGCGCATTCGCAAGCTGGAAATGGGCGGCGAATACATCAGCGCGTTTACCGTAGGCGACCAGTTGCTATGGGGCGCAGCAGAGCCGATTCGCCGAATGCTGAATATCGTATTGGGCAAGCTGTAAGACTTAAACGCTTGCCTTAATATAGGCAGCCTGAAAGTTCCATTAACCCCATTTCAGGCTGCCCAGTTAAACCCTGCAGCAAACAAAAAACCATTACACCGCAGCTATTTGCCAAAATTGTTGCAATATTTCCCGTTGTAGAGATTGACAGATTTTGGGTGATTGCATATAGTTCGCATCTTTCGCTGCTACGGCAGCACAAATTTTGAGTTCTTTAAAAAA
>CAUQQW010000076.1:0-10670 GCA_963520365.1 uncultured Kingella sp. | reverse complement strand
TAAAGTGCTGCGTAGATGGTGTGGTATTTAGGGCTTATCTAGTACAGCCCCTAAAACTTTGCCAACAAAAACATAGAAATACCACAAAAAACCGTTGAGCACGAAAATATTGGGCAACACCGCCAGCCAGTTTTGCGCCTTGTGCGCGAATTGGGCGCGATAGAGCGCGGCGACGATTTCCAGCAGCAGATAAATGCCGCCGAGTATCACGCCGAAGATGAACATGTTGTGGGTGAAATCCAGCTCGCCGTATTCGTCCAAATATTCCACAAAGGTCATAAAGGTGGTATCGGCGGCGAGCAAGATAAGCGCGAAAAGGGTGGGAATAATGGCTTTTTAATCATGTGTTCCTTGAATGATGTTAGGCAGCCTGAAACGCGCCAAAACGTTTTTCAGGCTGCCTTTGGATGATTTTAGGGCAACAATAACACAGCAGCCTGAAAACCGCATTCCCATTTTCAGGCTGCCAATCGTGTTACCCAATCAATTGCTTCAACACTTCTGCCTTAGCCGCATCATAATCCGCCTGCGAAATCAAACCGCCATCCAGCATGGTTTTCAGCTGTGTGAGCTTGGCTTGATGATCTTGCGCGGCGGCGGGCGACACGGCTTGCGGTTGCGCGCCTGCCATTGCGCCCGCCATCGCTTGCCCAAACGCCACGCCTGCGCCCATGCCCACGCCCATGCCCGCCATGCCGCCTTCGTTTTGCGCTGCCATCGGGATGGCGGTGGCGGTTTGGTATTGCGTGTAGCGCGACATATCGCCGATGACATTCATGCTCATGCGTGCATCCAGCGCTTGCTGCACGTTTTCAGGCAGCGTGATGCTTTCCACGGTAAAGTTTTCCAACGCCAAGCCCAATTTGGCGAATTCGGGTTTGAGCAATTCGGTCATTTTTTGCGACAGCAAAACTTGGTTTGCCGCCATGTCCAAAAACGGTACGCCCGATGTGCCAAAGGCGGCGGCAAGCTGCGTCATGGCGATGTTTTTGAGCTGGGCTTCAAGCTGCTCGCCCGTATAGCTTTCTACCACGCCCGAAATTTCTTTGAAAAACTGCGCGGGGTCGGCGATGCGGTAGGAATACATACCAAACGAGCGCAATTGCACCACACCAAAATCCGCATCACGCACGGTTACAGGCTGCGCCGTGCCCCAGCGTTTGCCAATTTGCTGGCGCGTGTTAAAAAAGTAAACATCGGATTTAAAGGGCGATTGGAACAGCTTATCCCAGTTTTTCAGATTGGTTAAAACGGGCAAGGTTTGCGTGTTCAGCGTGTAGCGCCCTGCGGAAAACACATCGGCGGTTCTGCCTTCGTCCACAAACAGCGCCATTTGGCTTTCGCGCACGGTTAAACTTGCGCCGTTTTGGATTTCCTGATCGGCAACGGGAAAACGCCATACCAGCGTGTTTTCATCAGGGTTTTCCCATTGGATAACATCAATAAACTGCTTGCGGATAAAGCTCATAATCATGGTTTTTTCCTTTGGTTTGGGGGTTGGAGCAGATTTTGCAGGGCAGATTTTAAGCGGAAGCTGTTAATCTGTAAAAAGAATTTGCGGCGCACAAGGCAGCCTGAAAAGCGGTTTTGCCAGAGCGCGCGTCTTGCCGCGCACCACGCTTTCGGTTGCCATAGCGCCAAGCGATGTGGATATTTTCAGGCTGCCTAATGGCGTTGTTAATACTGCGCCCCCAGCAACACAAAGCCATAAGCAAACCACAGCCAAAGCGCCAGCGAAACCAGCCATTTGCCACTATAGCGATGCCGTTTCAGGCAGCCTGAAAACAGGCAGGCGGCGATGATGAGCAGCACAGCCGTGGTGGGCGCAATCAAGTCTGTCCACTCGGCAAGATGGGGCAAGTAGGCAAACCAGCCGATTGTGCCGCCCATCAGCCACAGCAGCACGGGCGCAAGCAGCAGTTCAAGTGCCAAATCGGCGCGCAATTTTAAAAACGCCGCACCCACAACCAGCATAAACAGCACCAGCGTTGCAATATGCGGCAACAACAGGGCGTTGAGCCACGGTTTCAGGCTGCCTTTCATGGCTAGCCATCCACCAAACACGCCGCATTCAATACGCCAATCGCCAACGACAACGCGCAAAACAACACGCCCACGGCAATATTATTCTGCTGCAATTCGCGCGAAGCATCGGGCACCAGCCGCGTAGCAGCGAAATACGCGCCAATCTGCACCACCGCCGCGCCCGCGCTCCATAAAATAAAATCCAAAATATTCAAGCTGTGCGTCATCGCCGAAGCCAGCGCAAGGCAAAAGCCTATCAACGCGCCGCCAAACGACAAAGCACACGCTACATTGCCTTGCTTAATCAAATGCAACTCGCGCACGGGCGTGATCAGCAAATAAGTGAGCGAAAACAGCACCGCCATCGCCACGCTGGCGAGCATATAACCGATGTATAACATATAGTTAGCAATAGAAAGCGACATGGTTTGACTCCTTGGTAAACAATAGCCCGATTATGCCACATTCTGCGGCTTGCCAGCCGAGCGCATTAGATGCAGCCTGAAAAAGCAAGCTTGATGCCCACCAACAAAAAGGCAGCCTGAAAACGAGCAAAACGCGTTTTCAGGCTGCCTTTGGCATGATGTGCATTATTTATTATGCGCGCGGAAATATTCCCATTCGTCCACTTCCTTGCCATCGGGGAACACGCACACGCCGTATTCGTTGCCATCCTTATCCTTGCGGTTTACCGATTTGCCGCCTTGCTGTTCGCAGAACACCGAAGCAGGGTTTGCCATGCCGACCGTTTGCTCATCGTGCATCGCCGATTTTTTCGGATTATCCGTGCCCGCGCAAGCCGACAACGCTATCGCAGCGAATAAAGGTAAAAACCAAATTTTCATCTTAAACCCCTTTCGTGGTTAAACAGCCAAACAAATCAAAGCGCGCATTGTAGCATTTCCCCGCCGTCGGATAAAAAAGGGCAGGGCGCAGCGACACGCAATTCGTTATAATTCATCCCTTTTCCCAACTCACAACCCAAGAAACGCAAAATCATGACTTCAAAACGCAAAATTCTCGTCACTTCCGCCTTGCCCTATGCCAACGGCGCTATTCATCTGGGGCACATGGTAGAACACATCCAAACCGATATTTGGGTGCGCTTTCAAAAATCGCGCGGACACGAATGCTACTACTGCTGCGCCGACGACACCCACGGCACGCCCATCATGCTTGCCGCCGAAAAACAAGGCATCACCCCCGAAGCGCTGATAGAAAAAACCCACGCCGAGCATCTTGCCGATTTCACAGGCTTTGGCATCGGCTACGACAATTATTACAGCACCCATTCCCCCGAAAACCAAACCCTATCTGAACAAATCTACCGCAGCCTGAAAGCCAACGGCAAAATCATCAGCAAAACCATCAACCAGCTTTTTGACCCCGAAAAGCAAATGTTTCTGCCCGACCGCTTTGTAAAAGGCGAATGCCCCAAATGCCATGCCCAAGACCAATACGGCGACAACTGCGAAGTATGCGGCACCACCTACGCCCCCACCGAGCTGATTAAACCCTATTCCGCCGTATCAGGCGCAACGCCCGTGATGAAAGAAACCGAACATTTCTTTTTCAAATTAAGCGATTGCGGCGACTACCTAAAACAATGGACATCAGGCGAAACCAACGGACGCGCCCATTTGCAGCCCGAAGCGTTGAACAAAATGAACGAATGGCTCAAAGAAGGCGAGCTTTCCGATTGGGACATCAGCCGCGATGCGCCGTATTTTGGCTTCCAAATCCCCGATGCGCCGAACAAATATTTTTATGTGTGGCTGGATGCGCCCGTGGGCTATATGGCTTCGTTCCAAAACCTGTGCGCGCGCAAAGGGTTGGATTTCAACGAATTTTTCGGCAAAGACAGCCAAACCGAGCTGTATCACTTTATCGGCAAAGATATTTTGTATTTCCACGCCCTGTTTTGGACAGCCATGCTGCAATACAGCGGGCATCGCGCCCCCAACGGCATTTTTGCGCACGGTTTTTTAACCGTGGATGGGCAAAAAATGTCTAAATCGCGCGGCACATTCATTACCGCTAAATCCTATTTGGAACAAGGGCTCAACCCCGAATGGATGCGCTACTACATCGCGGCAAAATTAAACAGCAAAATTGAAGATATAGATTTGAATTTGCAAGATTTTATCGCCCGCGTGAACAGCGATTTGGTGGGCAAATATGTCAACATTGCCGCGCGCGCCGCAGGCTTTATCCACAAACGCTTTTCAGGCAGCCTGAAAGACGTGTCGGGCAGCGAAATGGTGAAACACCTTGCCGCCGAAAGCGAACGCATCGCATCGTTATACGAAGAGCGCGAATACGGCAAAGCCTTGCGCGAGATTATGATTTTGGCAGACGTGGTCAATGAATATGTGGACGAAAACAAGCCGTGGGAGCTTGCCAAGCTGGACGGCGCGGACAGCCGTTTGCACAAGGTGTGCAGCGAATTGATTAACGCATTCAAAATCTTAACGGTTTACCTATCGCCTGTGTTGCCGCGCGTTGCCGAGCAAGCCGCCGAATTTTTGGGCTTGGACAAGCTGGTGTGGGCGGATGCCAGCCGCACGCTGTCGGAAAACCATGTGATTAAGCCGTATCAACATTTAATGCAACGCGTGGAGGAAAAACAAGTGAACGATTTGATTGAAGCCAACAAACAAAACATTCAAGCCGCCGCAACCCAAACGCAGCCTGAAAATGGCGGCTACGCGCCTGTTGCGCCGCAATGCAGCTTTGATGATTTTATGAAAGTGGATATGCGCGTGGCGAAGGTGTTGAATTGCGAAGCGGTGGAAGGCAGCACTAAACTGTTGAAATTTAGCTTGGATTTTGGCTTTGAACAGCGCACCATTTTCTCGGGCATCGCCGCCAGTTATCCGAATCCTGCCGAATTGAACGGCACGATGGTGATTGCCATCGCCAACTTTGCCCCGCGCAAAATGGCGAAATTTGGCGTGTCCGAGGGCATGATTTTGAGCGCGGCGGATAAGGATGGGAAGCTGAAATTGCTGACCGTGCATGATGGGGCGAACGCGGGGGATAAGGTGGGCTAATTGACGGCGGTTGCGTTGCCTAGCCATTAAGGCAGCCTGAAAACCAATTTATCCAGTAAAAAAAAACCGTTTGGCAGAATACCAAGCGGTTTTGTTTTTGCAGGCTGCTGCCTTGTTCACATGATGAGGCAGCCTGAAAATGGGTTGGTGAATTTCAGGCTGCCTTTTGTCGGCGAGCCGCAGACGCTCCATTGTGGAGTTTCAGGCTGCCTTTGTTGTGCAGCGGCGAAGCAGAATAGGGCGTGCCTACGCATGTTAATCATCCAAGGAAAAGTTGAAACTGGGCGAAAACACAGTGGTAACTCGTTTGCCGCCACGAGTGGCAGCCTGAAAACGATATTGGCGAGCGGCGGCAACGGCGGCTTCGTCTAAAAGCGTTGAACCGCTGGATTCCACCACTTCCACCGAGCGGATGCGGTTATTCGGCGCAACTTGCACGCGCAGTTTAACGCGCCCTTCTATGCCGTTTTCCATCGCTTTGACGGGGTAAATCGGCGTAACGGTTTTTATCGCTCGTCCTTTGGTATTTTTAACTGCTTGCGTTTTGGCGTGAGCGGTGGGGGCAATCAGCGCAAGGCTGGTGATTAAGGCAAGCAAAGGGTTTCGCATGGTGTTATCCGCCAAAAACTTGTCGCAATATTTTTGAAAACGGTTTTTCATCATCGGAGTGCATTTGGAACGTGAAGCGGGTGGTAAACACGGTATGCACGGGTTTGCCGTTGCGTAGGGCAGCCTGAAAACGATATTGGCGTGCGGCGGCAACGGCGGCTTTGTCTAACAGCGGTGAACCGCTGGATTCCACAATTTCTACCTGTTCCACGCTGTTATCAGGGGCAACAAAGATGCGTAATTTGACTGTGCCTTCTTCTTCGTTTTCCATGGCTTGGTGTGGATAAACGGGATTGGCATAGTTGACTAATTTGCCTTCCACATAGTGGGGCTGTTTGGCAAATGCTGGGGCAATCAAGGTGTAGCAGACAATGAGGCTGAATAGATAATTGCGCATGGTTGGGTGTTTTTCAAAATGGTGGGGTAAGCCAAAAATGGTTGATTGGTGCGCTAAGGCAGCCTGAAAACCCTGTTTCGCCATCAACACGGCGTGGTTATGGCTTTTCAGGCTGCCTCAATATCGCTTAAACGTTATTTCACCCGCATATCGCCTGTTTCAATAAACCGTTGATGCCACGATAGGGCTTCGCTCAACAAATGCGGCGTATGCAAGCCGCCTGATTGCTCGGCGCGCTCGTAGTAATCGCGCAGCATTTCGCGGTAGTCGGGGTGGGCGCAGTGGTCAATAATCAGGCGGGCGCGTTGGCGGGGCGATTTGCCACGCAGGTCTGCCATGCCTTGCTCGGTTACGATAAACATCACGTCGTGTTCGGTGTGGTCGTGGTGCGAAACCATGGGCACAATGCAGGAAATTGCGCCGTCTTTGGCAACGGATGGGCTGACGAAAAACGAGTAAAACGCGTTGCGGGCAAAGTCGCCTGAGCCGCCGATGCCGTTCATCATGCGCGTGCCCATAACGTGCGTGGAGTTCACGTTGCCGTAAATATCGGCTTCTATCATGGCGTTCATGCCGATGACGCCTAGGCGGCGAATCAGCTCGGGGCTGTTGGTGATTTCTTGCGGGCGCAGGATGATTTTGTCGCGCAAAAAGTCAATGTTGTCGTTGAAGCGTTGCAGCGCATCGGGGCTGAACGAGAGCGCGGTGGCGGATGCGGCAACCATTTTGCCCGACAGCAGCAGATCCAGCATGCCGTCTTGCAGTACTTCGGTGAAGCCTGTGATGTTTTCAAAGCGGCTGTGTTGCAAGCCTGCCAGCACGGCGTTGGCAACGTTGCCCACGCCCGATTGCAGCGGCAATAGGTTTTCAGGCAGCCTGCCGTGTTTGACTTCGTGTTCAAAAAATTCAATGATTTGCTCGGCGATGCGTTGCGATACGGCATCGGGTTCGGCGAATTTGCTGTTGCGGTCGGGCGCATCGGTGAACACGATGGCAACGATTTTGTCTAAATCGCAATCAATGTAGTAATCGCCGATGTGGTCGTCGGGATTGAGCAGCAGCAGCGGGCGGCGGTTGGGCGGCGTGCCGATGTCGGCAAACACGTCGTGCATGGTTTCCAGCTTGGCGTGTTGCTGGGTGTTCACTTCCAAGATGATTTTTTGCGCGGATTTCACCCATTGGTTGTTCGGGCCTACGCTCATGGAGGGGATGAGTTTGCCCTCTTCGGTGATGCCGACCACTTCGATAATCGCCACGTCCATCGCGCCAAAAAAGCCAAAGCGCACTTGCTGCTCAATTTGCGAAAGGTGCACATCGGTGTAGGCGATTTTGCCCGCGTTGATGTCGTTGCGCAGCGCGGGGTCGGATTGGAATGGGCTGCGCAGTTTCAGGCTGCCTGCGGCGGCGAGCACGCCATCGCACTCGGGCGCGGTGGATGCGCCTGTTATTAAGCTGATTTGAAATGGTTTGCCTTCGGCGTGGATGGCTTGGGCGCGCTCGGCAATCGCCGTGGGCAAGGCTTTGGGGTAGCCCGCGCCTGTAAAGCCGCTCATGCCCACGAGCATGCCGTCGTGCACAAATTCGGCGGCTTCGTTGGCGGTCATAATTTTGCTGCGCAGGGCGGCATGGCGGATGCGTTCAAGGGCGATGGTCATGGGTGAGACTCCTATATGATTGGTTTCAAGCATGATGCAGCCTGAAAAGGGGTGATTGGCGTTTCAGGCTGCCTAGTAAATAGTGAAGACAGGTTCTAAGGCAGCCTGAAACGGTTTTCGTTTACAATAATGTTCGCTTTCTAACGATATTTCACATTTTAATCAAGCCATGCGAAAAAAAATTCTTTCTTGGGCAAAGCAAGCCGCGCAAATGCTGCTGTTGCTGTTGGCAATAAGCCTTGCGCTGGATACGCTGCGCGCACCCAAATTGCCGATTCAGGCTGCCCAAACCGCGCTGCCGCTGCTGTCGCCCCAAGCGCAAGATACCGCGTCGCCCGCCACCACCTTGCAAACCGCCAGCCAAAACCAAACCCTGCTGCTGTATATCTGGGGTACATGGTGCGGCATTTGCAAACACACATCGCCCGTTGTCCAACGCCTGCACAACAGCGGCACGCCCGTTATCAGCGTGGCATTGCGCTCGGGCAGCGATGCCGATATTCGCGCCTATTTGCAACAGAAAGGCTACACCTTCCCTGCCGTAAACGATGCCAGCGGCGCGTTGGCGCAACAATGGGGCGTGAAAGTTACCCCCACCATAGTGCTGATTAAAAACGGCAAAGTGCTGCACAGCACCACAGGGCTGGCGAGCTATTGGACGCTGAAAACACGCATCGCGCTGGTGAATGCCTTGCATTGAATGGCTGCGAACTGCCGTAAACAAGATTTCAGGCTGCCAAAATAAGGCAGCCTGAAAACGTTTCACGCGCAGAATGAACACATTTGCGCCATAAATGGGCAAGCAATGGCAAATGCCCCGCCACCCATTTTCAGGCTGCCTATGGCAGGGTAGGGCGCAATAACCACGCGATTGTCCAGTACACCAACCTATTTTTAAGCAACAAAAAAGCCACCTTTCTCCCAAAAGGCAGCCTGAAAACCAGTTTTCCAATCACATCACACACGCCGCTTTGGGCTTGCCCACCGTTTGCAAAGCCCAGCGAATATCGGCAAAACAAATGCTGTCATCATGCGATAACACCTTGTTTTTAGAATGACTAATGTATGCCAGATTGTATTGCAACAGCAAATCCACCGCCCGCTCCTTGCCCTGCGCAATGCCGCAATGCATCAGGCTTTTGATGTTCGCCGAGATTTCATCCGCAGGCGCATCCGCCGCCCGCAAAGCCTGCATCACAGAAGCAAGGTTCACGCGGGTAACAGTGGTTTGGAAATAATAGTTGCTAGGCTGTCGCATGATAATTTGATCCAATAGGAATGTTTGTTCTAATTTGGTTTGTTAATATATGGGGATGGAAGCAAGTGGTGTGCCAGTTTTTTACAGCCCAATTTTTGCGATGAAAACGCCGAGAAAAGCCAATAAACCAGCATCCATTAAGCTCCCGATTTATTGGATTGAATCTGTTAAAATTCGCGCCTTTGGTTTATTGCTTGAATGAATTTCAAGGCAGCCTGAAAACTCCTTTTGCTTTTTCAGGCTGCCTGTCGCATCAAAGGAATCCCATGAACATCACCACCACCCTAGCTGCCGAGCTTTCCGCCACCGCCGCCCAAATCCAAGCCGCCGTTTCCCTGCTGGACGACGGCGCGACCGTGCCCTTTATCGCTCGCTACCGCAAGGAAGCCACGGGCGGGCTGGACGACACCCAGTTGCGCACGCTGGCGGAACGTTTGCAGTATTTGCGCGAGCTGGAAGAGCGTCGCGCCGCCGTGCTCAAATCCATTGAAGAACAAGGCAAACTCACGCCCGAATTGCAGGCGCAGATTGAAGCCGCCGACAACAAAACCGCGCTGGAAGATTTGTACCTGCCCTACAAACCCAAACGCCGCACCAAGGCGCAAACCGCGCGTGAAAACGGTTTGCAGCCGCTGGCGGATTTGCTGCTTGCCGAGCAGCCGCAGGACGTGGAAACCGCCGCCGCGCCGTTTGTCAATGACAATGCACCCGACATCAAAGCCGCGCTCGACGGCGCACGCGCGATTTTGATGGAACAGTTTGCCGAAGATGCCGCGCTGATCGGGCGTCTGCGCGAAAAACTGTGGAACGAAGCGGAAATCCACGCGCAAGTGGTTGCGGGCGAAGAAGAAAAAGGCGAAAAATTCAAAGACTATTTTGACCACCGCGAAGCCATTCGCACCATGCCCAGCCACCGCGCTTTGGCGGTTTTGCGCGGGCGCAACGAAGGCGTGCTGCACATTGCGCTCAAATACCAGCCTGATGACACGCCGATTACCCAAGCGAGCGAATACGAGCAAATCATCGCCGCGCAGTTTGGCGTGTCAGAAAATAATAAATGGCTGCGCGACACCGTGCGGCTGGCGTGGCGGGCGAAGATTTTTTTATCTTTGGAACTGGAAGCGTTGAACCGTTTAAAAGAAGCCGCCGACCATGACGCGATTACCGTATTCGCCCGAAATCTCAAAGACTTGCTGCTCGCCGCGCCTGCCGGACGCTTGCCGACCTTGGGCTTAGACCCCGGCTACCGCAACGGCGTGAAATGCGCCGTAGTCGATGATACGGGCAAACTTTTGGACACCGCCATCGTCTATTTGCACCAAGAAAACAATATGCTGGCGACGCTCTCGCGCCTGATTAAAGCCCACGGCGTGAAGCTCATCGCCATCGGCAACGGCACCGCCAGCCGCGAAACCGACAAAATTGCGGGCGAACTGGTGCGCGGTTTACCAGAAATGGGGCTGCACAAAATCGTCGTATCCGAAGCGGGCGCATCCATCTACTCTGCCTCCGAGCTTGCCGCCCGCGAGTTCCCCGACCTCGATGTCGCCCTGCGCGGCGCGGTGTCCATCGCCCGCCGCCTGCAAGACCCGCTCGCCGAACTCGTCAAAATCGACCCCAAATCCATCGGCGTGGGCCAGTATCAGCACGACGTGAACCAAAGCCAGCTCGCC
>CAUQQW010000075.1:0-10812 GCA_963520365.1 uncultured Kingella sp. | reverse complement strand
CAATTCTTGGGGGTGTTGGGGTGGGGTTTTGCAAAGGTTTCAGCCTGAAAACCAAATTGATGCAATATCCCAATAAAACGCACGAGTAGGCTTGAATCTGATTCAGCGTTTATCCAGCCCATTGGGTTACCAGCCCCAGAGCAGTTATAAAGCGATGCCTACACAAAACGCCCCCGATAGACTCAGGGGCGTTTTTTTATGCGCTCAACTGAGTGCGGAGCCTAAATCTTACACGCCCCGCCCACGCAATCATCATCTTGCAAATCCGATTGCCGATCATCCGCGCCATCGCGCGTGTTATGGTAATACAGCGTTTTCACGCCATATTTATAAGCCGAAAGCAAATCTTTCAGCATCTGATTCATCGGCACGCGCCCGCCGTCAAAGCGTTTGGGGTCGTAGCTGGTATTGGCAGAAATGGCCTGATCCACAAATTTTTGCATCACGCCCACCAACTTCAAATAACCATCGTTGCCGCCCATTTGCCACAGCGTTTCGTATTGATTTTTAAGGCGTTCAAACTCGGGCACAACCTGCTTCAAAATGCCATCTTTGGATTGCTTAATAGTAACCAAGCCGCGCGGTGGCTCAATGCCGTTGGTGGCGTTGGCGATTTGCGAACTGGTTTCGCTGGGCATCAACGCGCTCAATGTGCTGTTGCGCAAACCATATTGCACGATGTCGGCGCGCAAGGCTTCCCAATCGTAATGCAAAGGCTCGTTGCAGAATTTGTCCAAATCGGCTTTGTAGGTGTCAATCGGCAAAATGCCTTGGGAATAGGTGGTTTCGTTGAACAGCGGGCAAGCGCCGTATTCTTTGGCCAGGTTTACCGATGCTTTGAGCAAATAGTATTGCATGGCTTCAAATGTGCGGTGGGTTAAGCCAATCGCGCTGCCATCGCTGTATTTCACGCCGTTTTTTGCCAAATAATACGCGTAGTTAATTACACCCACGCCCAAGGTGCGGCGGTTCATGGTGGCTTTGTGCGCAGCGGAAACGGGGTAATCTTGGTAATCCAGCAAAGCATCCAGCGCACGCACGGTCAAATCCGCCAAGTTTTCAAATTCGTCCAAATTCTCCAACGCGCCTAAGTTAAACGCCGATAGCGTGCACAAAGCGATTTCGCCGTCTTCATCATTGATGTTGTTGAGCGGTTTGGTCGGAAGGGCGATTTCCAAACACAGGTTGGATTGGCGCACAGGCGCGACTTTGGGGTTAAATGGGCTGTGCGTGTTGCAATGATCCACGTTTTGCACATAAATGCGCCCTGTGCCCGCGCGCTCTTGCATCAAGATGGAGAACAAATCCGCCGCGCTGATGGTTTCTTTGCGGATGTTGGGATCGTTTTCGTATTGCGTGTATAGGCGCTCAAATTCGTCTTGGTCGGCGAAAAAGGCTTCGTATAGCCCTGGGGTTTCGTGGGGCGAGAATAGGGTGATGTTGCCGCCTTTAATCAGCCGTGTGTACATCAACTTGTTGATTTGCACGCCATAATCCAACTGGCGGATGCGGTTCTCTTCCACGCCGCGATTGTTTTTCAACACCAACAGGCTTTGCACTTCAATGTGCCACAGCGGATAGAACAAAGTTGCCGCGCCGCCGCGCACGCCGCCTTGTGAACAAGATTTAACGGCAGCCTGAAACATTTTGAAAAACGGAATGCAGCCTGTGTGTTGCGCTTCGCCGCCGCGAATTTCGCTGCCTAAGCCACGAATGCGTCCCGCATTGATGCCGATGCCTGCGCGTTGGGAAACGTATTTCACGATGGATGATGTGGTCGCGTTGATGCTGTCTAGGCTGTCGTCGCATTCAATTAACACGCAGCTGGAAAATTGGCGTGTTGGTGTGCGCACGCCGCTCATAATCGGCGTAGGCAGCGAGATTTTGAATTGCGAAACCGCGTCATAAAAACGCTTCACATAATCCAAACGCGTGTTTTTGGGGTATTTGGCAAACAAACACATCGCCACCAACATATACAAAAACTGTGGACTTTCAAAGATTTGCCGCGTTACGCGGTTTTGCACCAAATATTTACCTTCCAGCTGTTTGACCGCCGCGTAGGAGAAGGTTAAATCGCGTTCGTGGTCAATGTAGTCGTTGAGCTCGTTGTATTCGGCTTCGGTGTAGTCTTGCAGCAGGTGGGCATCGTATTTGCCCATTGCCACCATTTTTTGCACATGGGCAAACAAATGCGGTGGGGTGTATTCGCCATAGGCAATTTTGCGTAGGTGAAAAATCGCCAGCCGCGCGGCAAGATATTGATAATCGGGCGAGTCTTCGGAGATTAAATCGGCAGCGGATTTGATGATGGTTTCGTGGATGTCGTCGGTGCGGATGCCGTTGTAGAACTGGATGTGCGATTTAAGCTCCACTTGCGATACGGACACATTGTCCAAGCCTTCGGCTGCCCACGTTACCACTCTGTGGATTTTGTCCAAATCAATCGCTTCTAGCCGCCCATCGCGTTTGGTTACTTTCATGTTGCTGGTCATGTGTGCTTCTCCCTACGAAAATGCGAAATGCCGAGTATCTATTCGGCATTCTGGGGGTTTTTTAAGTGGGTTAATTTTACGAATTTTTGGTCTGATTGAATAGCTTGAAAAAAATAACCATTTGTTTTGTTTTATAATTAATAACGCGTAATTTATTCATGAAAAAGAAAAGTTATCCACAAATTATGTGTTTTGAATGGCTTACTTGCTGTTTCAGGCAGCCTGAAAATGAATAACACATATTTTAGCGCTGCCAAATAGTCTAAACGCATTGTGCAAACAACTTTTCAGGCTGCCTCAGTCCCTCAAAGGCAGCCTGAAAACCCAATCCAATCTCATCCTCAAAGGACAACCACATGAAAACCATCATCATTGACTACGGCATGGGCAATCTCCATTCCGTGCAAAAATCCGTTCATGCCGCCGCCCAGCGCGCCAACGTCCACACTCAAATCCAGCTCACCTCCCGCGCCCAAGACATCTACGCCGCCGATCGCGTGATTTTCCCAGGGCAAGGCGCGATGCCCGACTGCATGGCAGCGCTCAACCAAAGCAATCTTGCCGACGCCATCCGCGATGCGCTGAAAAACAAACCCTTTTTTGGCATCTGCGTAGGTGCACAGCTATTGTTTGAACACAGCGAAGAGGGCGACACACAAGGCTTGGGCTGGTTTTCAGGCTGCGTTAAACGCTTTTCTGCCAACCAAGCCGACGCGCAAGGCAATCGCCTAAAAATTCCCCACACGGGCTGGAACAATGTTTGCCAAACCCAAGCTCATCCCCTGTTTGCCAACATCCCGCAAAACGAGCGCTTCTATTTTGTCCACAGCTATTATTTTGCCCCTACGCAGCCTGAAATCACACTTGCCACCAGCCAATATCTGCAAGAATTCGCCTGCATCATCGGCAAAGATAACGTTTTCGCCACCCAATTTCACACCGAAAAAAGCCACGAAGCAGGGCTACAATTGTTGCAAAATTTTCTACACTGGCAACCTTAAACACACAAAGTCTTAACACTTAACTATGTAATTTTGCTAAAATGGCGAAATAACTTACAAAGATTAACCCAACCATGCAACTTATCCCTGCGATTGACCTTAAAAATGGACAATGTGTCCGCCTCAAACAAGGCTTAATGGAACAAGTCACCATCTTTTCAGACAGCCCCGCCAAAATGGCGCAACACTGGCTAGAACAAGGTGCGCGACGTTTGCACTTGGTTGATTTAAATGGCGCATTTGCAGGCGAGCCTAAAAATTTTCCCGCCATTGCTGAAATTCTTGCTGCTGTATCCGCCTGTATCCCCGTGCAATTGGGCGGGGGCATCCGCGATTTAGCTACCATTGAAAAATATCTCAATTTTGGTTTAACCGATGTCATCATCGGTACCGCTGCCGTTAAAAATCCGCAATTCGTGCGCGATGCCTGCCGCGAATTTACAGGGCATATTATTGTTGGGCTGGATGCCAAAGATGGCATGGTTGCCATTGATGGCTGGGCAACTGTAACCGAGCATCATGTGGTTGATTTGAGCCAACAATTTGCCAGCGATGGCGTTAACAGTATTATCTACACCGACATCGGCAGAGACGGCATGATGAGCGGGGTAAACATTGAAGCCACCGTTCACCTTGCTCGCGCTGTGAATGTCCCCATCATCGCATCGGGCGGTTTAACCAATTTAGACGATGTACGCGCGCTTTGCGCCGTGCAACACGAAGGCATCTCAGGCGTTATCACAGGGTGCGCCATCTATGAAGGCAGCATCCAATTTAACGAAGCGCAACAGCTTGCCGATACATTAACGGCAGCCTGAAAACACATTTATTAAAACGATTTCTCAATAACAAATATAAAGGAAACAATTATGTACGGTTCATTTTTGCTTATCGCATTCATCTTAGGCTTCTGGTGCATTTGGTCTGCCAGCCGCGATGTTAATTCGCTGGGCGAGGCGCTGGGCTTTACTGTGTTAGCCATCATCATCAAAGCAACAATGGAGTGGAGCGGTATGCCAGAATTTGATGCCCAGCTGTTAACCACTTGGGGCATTTTGTTTTTGTTCACCGTGGTGGTGTTGGAGATGATTGATCGCTTCTCCGAAAGCATGGGGATGAACATGGGGATTGCGCTGGCAGGCTCGGCGGGCTGGTTCTTGCTGGCGAAATATTTGTTTAGCGAAGCGGGCATTGCCAAAGTGGCAGGCTGGGTGGGCTAAATAGACAGCCTGAAAACCGAAACAGCACAAAAAACACCGTTATTCTGCGATGGGAATAACGGTGTTTTTGCGTTCTGTGGGTTTTCAGGCTGCCTTTGCTGCACGGCGCGATGGTTTTACGCTTTTGCCAACTCCACACGCATCGCCATAATCACATCGGCATAATCATCCGCATCAAAAATCGCCGAGCCTGCCACAAACGTGTCGGCACCTGCGGCGGCAGCAGCGGCGATGTTGTCCACCTTAATGCCGCCGTCCACTTCCAAGCGGATGTGTCGACCGCTTTGTTGCTCGTAGGCATCCAGCAGCGCACGGGTTTGGCGCAGTTTTTCCAGCGTGTGCGGAATGAATTTTTGCCCGCCAAAACCAGGGTTCACCGACATCAGCAACACCATATCCAATTTATCTAACACATTTTCCAGCACATGAATGGATGTGGCAGGGTTCAGCACTAAGCCCGCTTGTTTGCCCGCATCTTTAATCAGCGACAGGCTGCGATCAACATGGCGGCTGGCTTCGGGATGGAAGGTGATGATGTCTGCGCCTGCTTTGATAAACGCGCCAATCATGTCGTCCACAGGCTCAATCATCAGGTGCACATCTATCGGCGCGCTGGTATGCGGGCGCAGCGCGGCGCAAATCATCGGACCAAAGGTGAGATTGGGCACATAATGGTTGTCCATCACATCAAAATGAATCATATCGGCGCCTGCGGCAACCACGTTGCGTACTTCTTCGCCCAAGCGGGCAAAATCGGCAGACAAAATGCTGGGGGCGATGCGGTAATGGCTCATGTTCAATCCTTCACAAAAAAAATAGCAATGGCGCGATTTTAGCACCGCCTGCGTTTTTCAGGCTGCTTGAATGCGCATAAAGCCTTATCCAACTGCGTACGCCATTGAGCGACACGCGCTATAATCGCGCCTTTTCATTTTCGGAATACCTAACCATGTCTAAAAAACCCAAACACGAATTAGAAAACAACAAGCTGCAAAAACGCCTGCGCCATGCCGTGGGCGATGCGATTAACGATTTCAACATGATTGAAAACGGCGACAAAATTATGGTGTGCCTATCGGGCGGCAAGGATAGCTACGCGCTGTTAGACATCCTGCGTCAACTGCAAGCCTCTGCGCCGATTGAGTTTGAGCTGGTTGCGGTAAACCTAGACCAAAAGCAACCGGGCTTTCCCGAACACGTTTTGCCTGAATACCTGAGCAGCATTGGCGTGCCGTTTAAAATTGTGGAAGAAGACACCTATTCCACCGTGAAGCGCGTGTTAGACGAGGGCAAAACCACTTGCTCGCTGTGCAGCCGCTTGCGGCGCGGCATTTTGTATCGCACGGCAAAAGAGCTGGGCTGCACCAAAATCGCGCTTGGGCATCACCGCGATGACATCATCGCCACCTTGTTTTTAAATATGTTTTACGGCGGCAAGCTCAAAGCCATGCCGCCCAAGCTGGTTTCCGACAACGGCGAGCACATCGTTATCCGCCCGCTGGCGTATGTGAAAGAGAAAGATTTGATTAAATACGCCGAGTTAAAACAATTCCCCATCATCCCCTGCAACCTGTGCGGCTCTCAGCCCAATCTGCAACGCCAAGTCATCGGCGATATGTTGAAAGACTGGGACAAACGCTTCCCCGGCCGCATTGAAAGCATGTTCTCCGCGCTGCAAAACGTGGTGCCCTCGCATCTGGCGGACACCGAACTGTTTGACTTTGCGGGCTTGCAGCGCGGGCAGACGCTGAAACACGGCGGCGATTTGGCGTTTGACAGCGAAACGGTGTCGTTTACCGCCCCGCGCGATGAAGACGATGAGCAGCCTGAAAAGCCTGCGCGCAAGGTGATTAACATTTTGGGGAACAAGCCGAAAACGGAATGCGGCATTCAGGTGGAATAACGCGCCTATCCCCGTCCGCCCTTGTTTGTTTAGCCGCACCCGAATTTCAGGCTGCCTATCGGTTCATCCGTAGGCAGCCTGAAAACATATTCCCGTTGCGCCATCGCTTTTCCCCATGTCGCGCGAGGTCTATAATGAAAACTTCCCCAACCGCGTTGAAAGGACGCTGCCATGAAAACTTTGGTCAATGTTTTCCATCCCAAATTGGCGCAATCCACCGTAAACCGCCTGTGGGCACAGCAGCTGCAAGGGCTGCCCGACGTAACCGTACGCCGCGTGTACGAGCTGTATCCCGACGGCAAAATCGACGTGGCCGCCGAGCAAGCCGCGCTGCTGGCGCACGACCGCTTGGTGTTCCAGCATCCGTTTTTCTGGTATTCCGTGCCGCCCTTGATGAAACAATGGTTTGACGATGTGCTCACCTACAACTGGGCATACGGCCCGCAGGGCAAAGCGTTGGCGGGCAAAGAATGGGTGTCGTCCGTTTCCACGGGCGGGCCGGCGGATTCGTATCAGGCGGGCGGCTACAACAGCTATTCTATGAGCGAATTTTTGAAACCGCTGCAACAAACCGCCAATCTCATCCAAACCAAATTCCTGCCGCCGTTTATTTTCCACGGCGCGGTGGGCGCAAGCGAAGCCGCCGTCCAGCAGTCTGCCGACAACATGGCGGCGCATATTCTTGACCCGCTGCTGGACCCGCAGAAAAAACTCGCCGCGCTGCTGGCGAAAATGCAGGAAGACGGCGTAACGCTGGAATAATCGCCATATAACAAGGCAGCCTGAAAACGCATTTATCCGTTTTTCAGGCTGCCTTCATTCTTGCCCAATGCTTTCCTTATTCTCAAAATAAACTTTCTTTATGACGAATTTATTTGCTCATTTTCCTATGCTATGATTGCTGCGCGTTAAACGCATAAATATAAATAACTACATAGGAGAAATATCATGAAACGCATTACCCAATTATTGCTTATCCCCGCCAGCGCCGCCGCCGTATTTTGGGCGGGGCAATCTTTGCGTATACCCCATTCTGCCGTCGCGCACGCCGAAAGCCTAACCGACCGCATCAACAAACTGCCCGACCCGCAAGGCAAAACCCTGCCGCCGCTGCCCAAGCGTCCCACGCTGATTAAATTCTGGGCGAGCTGGTGTCCGCTGTGTTTGAGCGAATTGGAGCAAATCGAATCTTGGGCGCAAGACAACCGCTTTGCCAGCGCCAATTTAATCACCATCGCATCACCAGGCTATCTCAACGAAAAACCCGCCGCCGATTTCTCGCAATGGTATCGCGGGCTGGAATACCCCAAATTGCCCGTGCGTATCAACGATGGCGGCGCAATCGCCAAAGAATTGGGCGTGCGCGTGTATCCTTCTTGGGTGTTGCTGGGCGCAAACGGCGATGTGCAACGCATCGTTAAAGGCAGCCTGAACGAAGCCCAAGCGCTTGCGCTGCTGCAAAATCCGCAAGCCGAATTGTCGGCATACAACAAATTGTTTTACAAATCCGATTCCGCTTCCGCGCAAAAAGGAAAACCGATGAACATCAAAACCATTTATCTGGCAGGCGGCTGCTTCTGGGGCTTGGAAGCCTATTTCCAACGCATTAAAGGCGTAACCGACGCCGTTTCGGGCTATGCCAACGGCAAAACCGCCAACCCCAGCTACGAAGACGTTTCCCTCCGCCACACAGGGCACGCCGAAACCGTGAAAGTGAGCTACGATGCCGACCAGCTCAGCCTTGACGACATCTTGCGCTATTACTTCCGCGTGGTAGATCCCACCAGCCTGAACAAACAAGGCAACGACCGCGGCGAGCAATACCGCACTGGCGTTTACACCACCGATGCCGCTGAGCAAAAAATCGTTGCCGCCGCCATCGCCCGCGAGCAGAAAAAATACACCGCGCCGATTGTGGTGGAAAACGTGCCGCTGAAAAACTTCTATCTTGCCGAGGAATATCATCAAGATTATCTGATTAAAAACCCGAACGGCTATTGCCATATTGATGTTTCGCTGGCAGACAAACCGCTGGAAGGCAAAGAAGCCGTTTCAGGCAGCCTGAAAACCAAGCCCAGCGATGCCGAATTGCGCCAAAAATTGACCGCCGAGCAATACCGCATCACCCAGCAAGCGGGCACGGAACGCGCGTTCAGCCACGAATACGACAATTTGTTTGACAAAGGAATTTATGTGGACGTGGTGGATGGCACGCCGCTGTTTGCTTCCACCGACAAATTCCAATCAGGCTGCGGCTGGCCCAGCTTCACACGCCCGATTGTTGGTGATGCCGTTACCGAGCGCGAGGATACGTCGTTTAACATGATTCGCACCGAAGTGCGCAGCAGCCACGCCGATTCGCATTTGGGCCATGTGTTCAACGACGGCCCGAAAGACAAAGGCGGTTTGCGCTATTGCATCAACGGCGCATCGCTGCGGTTTGTGCCGTTGGAGCAAATGGACGCGCAAGGCTATGGTGCGTGGAAGGATAAAGTGAAATAACGGATTTTTTCCAGCGCAGGGCTTGCGAGCAAGCCCTAGAAACGCGGGGCAACGATTTCAGGCTGCTGAACGTTGCGCCCGCGTTTTAGGCAGCCTGAAAATACAAAAAACCACCCGAACCATGTTTGAGTATTCGGGTAGTTTTTTTGATTACTTAGTTTAATGAACATTGATTAGGTACGCGAGAAACCTTTTTGCTGCTGAGTTAGATTTTCTTGAACATCATGAGAAGCCGTTTGTTGCGCCACATGCTCCTGTACGCGCTGTTCAAAGTTAGCAACAATATCTTTATTTTTTTCTAAGAGTTGTGCAGTATAGGAGCCATCCACATCATTCATCAGTCCTTTAATCATGGCACTGAGTTCATCATACTTGGATTGTGGCTTAGCTTCACTAAGCTCTGGTTTAATAAAATTTTCTTTAGGGCGCAATGCACCATAGAAAACTGATCGGTTGTCCCAATGGTTATTGCCTGTCATCACTACTTCTGCTGGCCCTGTTGATTGTTGAGAACCAAAGAAGTGAATACGTCCTTTTTCGTCATATTCTTTAAAAATAACAATATGTTGAGCACCGCGTTTATTAGGTTCATCAGGCATCTTTAACATTAATAAATCACCAGGTTTCAGACTACCATCTGTTTTGGCAGAAGCTGGCAAAACATCAAAATGTTTTTTAGCATAATCTGTTACATGATTGCCTTCAAATAGTGTTCTGGTTCCAAATTGCTCTACTGGGACTTTAAGATTAAATCCTGCACCTTCTAATGCGTAATAAACAAGAGAAGAACAATCAACCCCTTTTCTACCATCATGGTCTAGATCTTTATTGAAGCGTGAGGGATCAATTCGTTCCCCTGTCCTTTTATTGGCGATCTGTCTAGCCATATCTCCTCTCCCATATTCATGGGTTGCGCTTGAAAAATTTCTTTCGGCAAAATCAATAATTCGTTGGTTTTGTCGATCTTGGATTTCAGACATTTTTACTTCCTTTCATCTCACTACGTTAAAAAATTAATCTGCAAAATATTGAATATCTTCCGTTTTCACCCAACCTGTCGCGCATACACCTGCCGCTTTCACAATAAACTGTTCTTCATCTAAAGAAGCTGTCAGTTTACATTTTTTACCTGCTGGTTTTCTTACTTGCCATTTGGTTGGAAAATCTGCCATTTGAAAGGCTTCCGTTTTACGATCTTCTTCTGGTAATTCATTTAATGCTTTTTGTGCAGTAGGTAATAGTGGTACTTTTTTAACCTGTGTCCAGCCATTTTGTCCTTCTGTATTCAGCACACAAAGATACTGGTGGGATTTTAATGTCATAATCGTACGAGATTGTTCACTTGGCTTTTCTTTCAATAATGTACCTTGTGATTTTACATAAACCTGCTCTGCACAAAAAACTGTTTTATTGTGTGATTCAGCATAAGCATTTGCTACAAATAGCAAAGTTAAAGACAAGATAATTTTTTGCATTTATCGCTCCTACTTTGAATTTGTGTGGTAGGTAAGTACTTGATTAAAGTGGGAATAACATTTGTGTAGCAATGAAATCATTTACTGATGTTTTGATTATATACTTTTTTCAGGCAGCCTGAAACCTACAAAAAAGCCGCAAGACCCAAAAGTCTCACGGCTTGAGACCTTTGCAAAAAAGCCTTTCCTCCAACAGCAGAAACCCAAACACAGGTT
>CAUQQW010000074.1:0-10898 GCA_963520365.1 uncultured Kingella sp. | reverse complement strand
CAATTCTTGGGGGTGTTGGGGTGGGGTTTTGCAAAGGTTTCAGCCTGAAAACCAACAAAAATGAGTTTTCAGGCTGCCTATGTGCTTATTTAATCCGCTGATAGCGTCCGCCTGCCATGCTGGCGACAATGCCGTCTAGTTCCCATTCGGTGAGCTGGGCATAGATGTCGGCAGCGGGGGTGCCTGTTTGCTCAGCTAGGCTGTCGGGGTGGATGGGGTCGTAGCCCATTTTGGTGAGCAGGGGATGGTCGTTGTTGGCAGGCTCGGGCTCGGAAATGGTAGCAGGGGATGCTGTGGGCAACTCTGTGGATAAGGCTTGGGATAACTGGATTTGCGGTTGAACGGCATGGGTTTTCGGTTTCAGGCTGCTGGGGGCGATGCGGCTGGGGTAGGCGAGTTCATCCACGATGTCCATAAGGTTTTCCACGAGTTTGGCGCCTTCTTTGATGAGCTTGTGGCAGCCTTTGGCGTGTGGGTTGTCAATTGAACCTGGGATTGCCATCACGTCGCGCCCCATTTCGGCGGCGAGACGGGCGGTGATGAGTGAACCGCTTTCTAGCGCGGCTTCCACCACCAACACGGCTTGGCTTTGCGCGGCGATGATGCGGTTGCGGCGGGGGAAGTTGCCCGATAGCGGTCGGGTATCAAGCGGAAATTCGGAGACGATTAAGCCTTGCTCGGCAATTTGGTGGGCAAGGGCGCGATTGCTGGCGGGATAGATGCGGTCTATGCCTGTGCCCCACACGGCGATGGTGCTGGCTTTGCCTTTGAGCGCACCTTGATGCGCGGCGGTGTCAATGCCTGCTGCCATGCCTGATATAACGGTGATGCCGTATTCGCTCAGGGCTTGCCCGAAATCGTGGGCGATGCGCATAGCTTGCGGGGTGGCGTGGCGGCTGCCCACAATGGCGATGCTGGGTTGGTGCAGCCATTTGGGGTTGCCGCGCAAAAATAGCACGGGCGGGGCGGTGATGCCTTCGGCGAGCATGGCGGGATAATCGCTGTCGCAGGAGAGCATCAGGCGGCAATCGGGCTGTTGCTCCCATTGCAGCGCGGCTTCGGCGGCGGTGCGGGCGAGATCGGTGTTGTGCCATTCTTGCGCGGCTTGTTTGGCTTGCTTGCCCAGTTGCGCGATGACTTCGCTGGGCGCTTGCAAGGCTGCGCTGGCGCTGCCATACATTTGCAACAAAATGGCGAAACTTTCCGCGCCGATGTGGGGCGTGAAGGCGAGTTGTAGCCATGCTTGGCGTTCGGTTTCGGTCATGGAGTGTCCTTTGGGATGGAAATAGGGTAACGGCGCGGCAGAGGCAGCCTGAAAAGTGGCTTAATGTTAAAATACGTATTCCTTTTTTACAACGGAGTGCCGCTATGAACACCCTGCCCGCTTCCTGCCAAGATTACCTCAACCGCACCTTGCAGCCCGCCGTGCCGTTTACGCTGGGCGATGCAAACGACCACCCGCATATTTGGCAAAGCAAAGTGGGCGGCAACCCCTATCTGCCGCTCAATGCCGATTACCCGCGCAATACCAACGGCGAGCCGCTGACGCTGTTGGCACAAGTGAACTTTGCCGAAATGCCGCCGCTGCCCAATTTCCCCAGCAGCGGGCTGTTGCAATTTTTTATAGACGGCACGGATTACTCATACGGCATGGATTTTGAATATCAAAGCAGGGAAAACTATCGCGTGGTGTACCACCCCGAGGTTACGCAAGATTTGGCGCAGCTTTGCAGCGATTTTGCGCCGTTTCAGGCTGCCTCATTGGAAGAAGACGCGCTGCCGATGAACGGCGAATATCGCATTGTTTTTCAAGATATGGTGCAGCAGCCGATTACTTGTAGCGATTTTCGTAATGAGCTAACCAACGATTGGGAGAAGCGCGATACACAAATTTGGGACGTATTGTTTGACCAATACAGCGGCGAAGGGCATCGCATCGGCGGTTATCCCTTTTTCACGCAAGATGACCCGCGCGCTTATCTGCCCCATTTGCAGCAGCACACCATTTTGCTGTTGCAATTAGACAGCGATTCGGGTGATGGCGATGCCGATAAAGTGCTGTGGGGCGATGCAGGCGTGGGCAATTTCTTTATCACGCCCGAAGATTTGCAGCGGCGCGATTTCAGCAATGTGCTGTTTACTTGGGACTGCTACTGAACTTGTTTCTGGTCGTTTGAAAACCCGAAAGGCTGCCTGAAAACGCCGCCTAACCCACACGCCACACCGCCATGACCCTATACGAAATCCTGCTCACATCCGGTCAACTCGCCGCGCTCACCATCCCTGACGGCTGGCTGGTCGGCAAAAACGCGCTGTTCTCGTTCGACACCGAGTGGCTGAACCGCCTGAGCGCAGAAGAAAAATGGCTGATAGACGAAATCTTTTTAGACAGCCCCGCCTTTCACGCCAGTCTCACTGCCCTCACGCCCTCCGCCCGCGCCGATGTTTTCGTATCCCCATGCTGCAAAAAGACAGAAAACGGGCAGTATGAAAATGTACAATACACGCTGGAACTGGTTATCAGCCGCCCCAAACGGAAAACCGACCCCCTGTTTTCCCATGAAACCGAGCCCACAGATTTCGATACCATGCGTCGCATGCTGAACCAAACCCTAATACAGGTTTTCCTGCATCTGGAAGCAGCCGTGCAAAGCCAAGACTTCTCCCGACTGCACGCGCAAACCATCCCATGCCAAACATAAAGGCAGCCTGAAAACCCCATTTCAGGCTGCCTCAACCATATCTGCTATAATTTCCACTTTCTAAACAAAGGACAACCCCATGAAAACCACAACCCTTATCGCCCTTATCGCCACCGCCGCCCTATCCGCCTGCACATGGGAAACCTATTCGGGCGACGACGGCAGAACCCACGTTCGCCAAAAATACCCAACAGGCACAGGCATTTACTACACCAACGGTGCCGCTTCGCAAAACACGCATTACCACAGCGCCCGCCCCGAGCCGCACGCCATTTTGCCAAGCACGGGTGAATAATCCCCATCCTGTTTTCAGGCTGCCTAACGCAACGCAAAGGCAGCCTGAAACGCTGTTTAAACATCCCATCGCATCCGCAAACCATCCCACAGAAAGCTCATTATGACCGATTCTCCCATTTTCTACGCCGAAAACAGCGACCCCGCCATGCACCGCGCCATCCAAAGCGCGCGCCACAATTTCAAATATTTCTGGCGCGAAATGGTGTGGGACAACCGCCGCATCGTCCCCGTGCTGGAAATATGCGCCGCCAAAATTGAGTTCAGCGAAAACATCAACGGCGAAGAAGTGAACGAACACATGTGGGCAACCGATTTATTTTTTGACGGCACCACGCTATACGGCACGCTGGTCAACGACCCCGAACGCCTGACCCAGCTGCATTCGGGCGACAACATCGCTGTGCCATTGAGCCAACTGAGCGACTGGCTATTTGTGTGCGACGGCGTGGCGCATGGCGGCTTCACCATCCAAGCCCTGCGCGCTCAAATGAGCGAAGCCGAACGCCAAGAACACGACGCAGCATGGGGCATCAATTTTGGCGACTCCGAGCAAATCTGGCTGGTGCAAGGGCAGGAAACGCAGCCTGAAAACCTGATTGAACACCCCATGTGTCGCAACGGCATCCAAATGCTCGCCGAGCATCTCGCCCAAGAAGACCCCAGCGAAATCGACGCCATCGGCGAAGACGGGCAAACCATGCTGCAACGCGAAAGCATCGCAGGCAACGGGCTTGCCGTGAAGCTGCTGCTGGAACGCGGCGCGGATGCCACGCTTAAAGACGAAGCAGGCAATACCGCCGCCGATTACGCCCGCATCATGCAATGGGAGCATATCCTGCCGCTGTTTGGCTTGCCTGCCGCGCGTGCCAATTAATTTTCATTTTTCAGGCTGCCCCAGCATCCCAAGGCAGCCTGAAAAACCATTTCATCCAAAGGAAACACCATGACCCTAAACATTATCATCCTTGCCGCCGGCAAAGGCACGCGCATGTATTCCCAGCTGCCCAAAGTGCTGCATCCCATCGGCGGCAAAGCCATGCTCGCCCATGTTATTCAAACCGCGCAAACGCTCGCGCCCCAAGCTATTCATGTGGTGGTTGGGCATGGTAAAGAGCAGGTGAAACAACAGCTTGCCGATGCCCAGGTGGGCTGGGTGGAGCAAACCGAGCAGCTGGGCACGGGACACGCCGTCAAAACCGCGCTGCCGCATCTGCCGCAAGACGGGCGCACGCTGGTGCTGTATGGC
Source organism: uncultured Kingella sp. (assembly GCA_963520365.1). Classification (GTDB taxonomy): domain Bacteria; phylum Pseudomonadota; class Gammaproteobacteria; order Burkholderiales; family Neisseriaceae; genus Kingella_B. The sequence goes on along the minus strand of CAUQQW010000074.1, from coordinate 6,653 downwards.
GATGTGCCGCTGATTGACCACACCAATCTGCAAGCCTTGCTCGCCACAGCAGGCGACGGCGTGGGTATCCTGACCGACATCATGGACAACCCCACGGGCTACGGGCGCATCATCCGCGATGCGAATAACCAAGTGGTGCAAATCGTGGAAGAAAAAGACGCCGATGCCGAGCAAAAAGCCATCCGCGAAGTGAATACAGGCATTTTTGTCTTGCCTAATCAACATCTTGCCAACTGGCTGGGCGCGCTGCAAAGCAACAACGCGCAGGGCGAATATTATTTGACCGACGTGGTCGCCCTTGCCGTGCGCGACGGCGTTGCCGTAACACCGCATCCCGTATCTGCCCACCATCTTGCCGCAGGCGTGAACAACAAAATCCAGCTAGCGGAATTGGAACGCGTTTTCCAGCACAGCCAAGCGCAGCAGCTGCTGCAAAACGGCGTAACGCTGCTAGACCCCAGCCGCTTTGACCTACGCGGCAGCCTGAAACACGGGCAAGACGTGCAAATTGACGTGAACTGCGTGTTCACAGGCGATTGCGAATTAGGCGACAACGTAACCATCGGCGCCAACTGCGTCATCCGCAACGCCAAAATCGCCGCAGGCACGCGCATCGCGCCGTTCAGCCATTTGGAAGACTGCACCGTCGGCGAAAACGCGCAAATCGGCCCGTTCGCCCGCCTGCGCCCCCAAGCCGTGCTGGCGGATGATGTGCACATCGGCAATTTTGTGGAAGTGAAAAACAGCCAAATCGGGCGCGGCAGCAAAGCCAACCATTTGAGCTACATCGGCGACACCACCATCGGCGAGCAAACCAACATTGGCGCGGGCACGATTACCGCCAATTATGACGGCGTGAACAAACACAAAACCACCATCGGCAACCAAGTGCGCATTGGCTCAAACAGCGTGCTAGTTGCGCCCGTGCGCATCGGCGACAAGGCGACCACAGGCGCAGGCAGCGTGATCACCAAAAACTGCGAAGCAGGCAAATTGGTGTTGGCACGCGCCCGCCAGCAAACGATTGAAGGCTGGTTGCGCCCAGAGAAACCAGCGAAACCATAAGCCCAAGGCAGCCTGAAAACGCGTAAAGCCTAAAATCAAACAAGAAATGGTCAATTCTCCGTCATTCCCGCGTAGGCGGGAATCTTGGTTAAACTTGAACAATGGCTTGTTTTTACAGCGATTTTGTGAATATCAAACAAGATTCCAGCCTACGCGGGAATGACGGCATTTATTGTGTTTCAGGCTGCCCCAAACCTTGCCCCGTATTCAGCCATAGCATGGCGTTGCGCCGCCATACCCACGCTTTGCCCGCGCGCCATTTCCACTACCCACCCCATCCTTCCCGCATTGCCATCCCAAACACCGAAAGCCCCACCATGCCCCCCATCCAAACCCGCACCTTCCCCAGCCCCTTGGGCAAAATCATCGCCTGCGCCACCGAGCAGGGTCTGTGCCTGCTGGAATTTGTCGGCAGCAAAAGCGTGGAGCGCGAGCAGCAAGACCTGCAACGCCTGCTGCAACGCCCGCTGGTTATCGGCGACAACGAACACCTGCAACAAACCGAAGCCGAGCTAGGCGAATACTTTTCAGGCTGCCGCCAGCAATTTAGCGTCGCCCTGCACACCCCATCCACCCCGTTTCAGGCTGCCGTGTGGCAAGCCCTGCAAACCATCCCCTACGGCAAAACCGTGAGCTACCAAGAACAAGCCCAGCGCATCGGCAAGCCCACCGCCGTGCGCGCCGTTGCCAACGCCAACGGCGCCAACCGCGTCTCCATCATCATCCCCTGCCACCGCGTCATCGGCTCGGACGGCAGCCTGACAGGCTACGCAGGCGGCTTGCAGCGCAAACAATGGCTGCTGACGCACGAACGCGGCGAGTTGCCCAGCAGCCAAGATTTGTTTGGCTAGAGTTTGTTTTAGGCATAGGCAGCCTGAAAACGCGATTCGCCCCGCTGCCAAATCATCCACGCAAAAAAAGCATTCCCATCAACAAGGAATGCTTTTTTATTGTTGCGTCGAAAAGGCAGCCTGAAAACAATCAAAACGGTTTTCAGGCTGCCTAATCTCATCAATCCCGCTTCGCCCGAAAATGAAACAAATGCTGCGTAACCGCCAGCCAAGCACCCATCATGCCCAGCAGACACACCACCAGCAGCACCACCGCCATTTCCGATGGCGTAAACGTGCGCCAATGCAAATTGATGCCGTAGGGCTGGAAAATCTGGTTTACCAAGGGCTGCGTGGCTTGCATCACCAGTGTGCACAGCCCCAAGCTCATGCCCGATGCCAGCAGGCTTTCCCATGCCGCTTGATACAAAAACGGACGGCGCACAAACGATGACGGCGCGCCCAACAGCTTGGTGATTTCAATTTCTTCTTTATGCGTCAAAATTTGCAAGCGAATGGTGTTGTTCGCCACCAACACAAACGCCAGCCCCAGCGTAATCGCCAAAAACCAAAACACTTGGTTCACCAGCTGATTGAATTGATACAAGGTTTGCATCCATTCTTTATCCATTTGCGCGGTTTCCACCATCGGATAATGCGACAAATCGTCTTGCAGCGCGGCAATCGCCTGCGGATTGTTTTCTTTGGGCGTAACGATAAACGCATCGGGCAGCGGGTTTTCATCCAGCATCGCGCCGATTTCTTGCCCGCCCATCGCCTGCTGCATTTCTGCCAAGCCTTGTTCTTTGTCCACAAATTTCACGCTTTGCACGCGGCGGTCTTCCGATAACAATTTTTGCACGGCTTCGTTGTTGGCAGGGCTGGCGGAAGCATCCATATACAGCGTGATATTGGGCACATCGTTGAGCTTGTCTAACACATCTTTGCTGCTTTGCACGCCCAAATACAGCGTGAGCGGCAGCGTCATCGCGATAGAAAGCATTGCCAAAATCAGCAGCGCGGTAATCGGCTGCTTGAAAAAATAGCCCGCCGCGCGTTTGGCACTTTCGGCGTGTAATGAAAAATAATTGCTGCTCATCTTGCAAACCTCCCGCCTTGTAAACGCAAAATGCGATGCCCGTAGTCTTGCATCAGGGTTTCATCGTGCGCCGACACAATCACGGTTGTGCCCACTTGGTGAAACGATTTAAACAATTCCATGATGTCCAGCGCGTAGGCGCGGTCTAGGTTGGCGGATGGCTCGTCGGCAATCAACAAGCTGGGCTGATGCACCACGGCGCGGGCGATGCACAGGCGTTGCTGTTCGCCGCCTGATAAGCCATTGGGGTCGGACAGCTCGCGCCCCGCCAAGCCCACTTTCTCAATCGCCACACGCGCGCGCTTTTCGGCGGAGGCGTTGTCGTAGCCGATAATGCGCAAGGGCAGCATCACGTTTTGCAGCACATTGCGGTCAAACAAGATTTTATGGTCTTGAAACACGATGCCGATGTGTTGGCGCATATAGCAAAGCTGGTTGTCGCTAAGCTCGCCCAAATCGTGTTTGTTTACCAGCACTTTGCCCGTGGTGGGCTTGGTGATGCCCGCAATCAGGCGCAGCACGGTGGATTTGCCTGCGCCCGAATGCCCCGCGATAAAAATCATCTCGCCCTTAGCGATGGTGAAGCTCACATTCTTTAAGGCTTGGTAGCCACCGGGGTAGGTTTTGGAAACGGATTCAAAACGTATCATTGCGTGTTTTTACTTTTTTGAAATAACGGCGTGATTATACGCGATTTATAGGCAGCCTGAAAAATGTGGATAACCATGTGGAAAGGTGGGGGCTATGTTGTGTATGGATAATGGTTTTTCAGGCTGCATCAAGCGGTTAGCGGAATGGGGCGGCGTGTGGATAAATGCGTGCGCGATGGCAAGGCGCGTGTTGGCAGGGCAGGGCTATGTTAAAATGCGTTTCTTTTGATTAGCACGTTTCAGGCTGCCTTGTGCATCGCGGCGCAATAGGGTAGGGCAGCCTGAAAATGAGTGGAACAACGTGTTTTGGTGTCGCCAAAACGCTAAACCAGCCAATCAACCAACGCATTATCCAAGGCAGCCTGAAATAGGGTTTTCAGGCTGCCCATCATCAAGGAATAACCATGCTAGACAACCTAACCAACCGATTCTCCAAAGTATTCAAAAACATACGCGGCAAAGCCACGCTCACCGAAGACAACATCAAAGAAGCTCTGCGAGAAGTGCGCCTTGCGCTGTTGGAAGCCGATGTGGCGTTGCCGATTGTGAAAGACTTTGTGAACCAAGTGAAAGAACGCGCTTTGGGACACGAGTTCGCCCACGATTTAACCCCCGACCAAGCCTTCTTTGGCATTGTGAACGAAGCCTTAACCGAGCTGATGGGCAAGGAAAACAGCGCGCTAAACCTAGCCGCCACGCCGCCTGCCACCGTGTTGATGGCGGGCTTGCAAGGCGCGGGCAAAACCACCACCGTGGGCAAATTGTCGCGCTTGCTCAAAGAGCAGGATAAGAAAAAGAAAATTTTGCTGGTGTCGGCAGACGTGTATCGCCCCGCCGCGATTGAGCAGTTGAAGCTGTTGGCAGAGCAAGTGGGCGTGGATTTTTTCCCATCCGATGTGTCGCAAAAGCCTGTGGACATCGCCCTTGCTGCGCAGGATTACGCCAAAAAGCATTTTTATGATGTGCTGATGGTGGATACCGCAGGGCGGTTGGCGATTGATGAAGAAATGATGAACGAAATCAAGGCGATTCATGCGGCGGTGAGCCCTGTGGAAACGCTGTTTGTGGTGGATGCGATGCTGGGGCAGGATGCGGTGAACACCGCGCAGGCGTTTAACGAAGCCTTGCCGCTCACGGGCGTGATTTTGACCAAAATGGATGGCGATTCGCGCGGTGGCGCGGCGTTGTCGGTGCGCCAAGTAACAGGCAAGCCGATTAAATTTTTGGGGATAGGCGAGAAAATCAACGGGTTAGAGCCGTTTTACCCCGACCGCGTGGCAGGGCGCATTTTGGGCATGGGCGACGTGGTTACGCTGATTGAAGACGTGCAAAAAGGCATTGATGAAGAAGTTGCAGCCGAAATGGCGAAAAAACTGCATCGCGGCAAGGGCTTTGATTTGAACGATTTTAAAGCGCAAATCCAGCAAATGCGCAATATGGGCGGCTTGGAAAGCCTGCTGTCTAAAATGCCAGGCGAATTGGGGCAGGCTGCCAAGCAAATCCCCGAAGGCACGGCGGAAAAAGCGATGGGACACGTTGAAGCCATCATCAACTCCATGACGCCCAAAGAGCGCGCGCATCCCGAAATCATCAAAGCCAGCCGCAAAAAACGCATCGCCGCAGGGGCAGGCACAACGGTGCAAGAAGTGAACAAAATGCTCAAACAGTTTGAGCAATCGCAGCAGATGATGAAAATGTTTAGCGGCAAGGGCTTGGGCAAATTGATGAAGCTGGCGGGCGGGATGAAAGGGATGTTTCCGAAGATGTGATGAAAGGCAGCCTGAAAATGGGGGTGCATTTTCAGGCTGCCTATTGTTGATTAAAAAAAGAACAAATTTGAATTACATGCTTAATTTTGGTTGATTTTGAGCTATTTGGTTATTTCTTTGTTGAGCTAATTCCTGCTCAGAATTTTGAATATTAAGCATACTTTGCTCCGCAGGAATTTTAACGGCATCGGATGCCATCACAGAGGCATAACGCAAATCAGGTTCATGACTGAAAATGGAAACTTTCCAGTTGTCATCAATGGTTAAGCTTTCTACCTTAGACATCCCTGCTTTAATGGCATGATTAGTAAGTGCCATGGAGATATTTTTAAAGTCGCTAGGTTCTGTCGCCGTAATATCATGCTTGTTGCAATATTCTATAAGTTTATTCTCACATTGTTGTGATAATTTTTCAGCACGTGGGGAGAGCGCAGGAGCGATATTCTCGCTTTTCTCTTGCTGCTGTTGTTGCGAATTAACGATTTCTTCTAATTCGTTCAAATGCAATAAGCTATTTTTTTCTCGGGGTATTCTGTTTCTTACGCTTTGCCGCACCTCTGGCTTATTGCTACGGAAATCCTGTTCAACATGCTTTAACTTGCTATTTTGAACAGCTGTTATGATTTCTGCATCTGTTGCGGTTTGGAAATTTAAGCCACTTTCCCTTTCTGCACGTTGAATAACTCTAGGCAGCAATTTCCGATATTGTACGGAAGTGCTCCAAACCATATCCTGAATAGCTTTGCCTCGCGTAGAAAAGTCATATCCACGGTCTTCGAGTTTTTGAAGTTCTGGCATATAATGATGTTCAATAATAAAATTATGTTGTGATTTAGAAAAGGCTTCCGTATCTGTTGCTGCAAGTTCTTTCCATTTTGCGTCAAAAGCAGGCGTTGCGGGTTTTAGACCATTAAAATGACCATTATAGTTATTGGAATATTGAAGATATTCATTCATGGTTCCTTTTTTTGTTTCTATTTGATACCTTCCATACGATTTTCCACCATTATCTCCGTCTCCTGAGGAAATAGTTCCAGGTCCTCTATTTCCAGATTCATATTTTTCGGACGTTTGACCTAGTTTCCATTTGTCTAATTCAGCTTTTGCTTCTTCGTAAGTGTATTTTCTGCCTGCCATGATAGCCTCCAAAATTGTTTAAAATTAAAAGTAAGAAATAAGTTAAATGAAGGGGCTGTCCTAGATAACTCAGGAAATTCCACTTAAGTTAGAATCTTCCTTA
>CAUQQW010000073.1:0-10986 GCA_963520365.1 uncultured Kingella sp. | reverse complement strand
GTTATCTTCATTTTTGCAGTCTAACATGACTGCTTATCTAGTACAGCCCCAAAATATTTGCTGGGATGATGGAATCAACATCCAATCAACAAGGCAGCCTGAAAATGGGAAATAGGGGTTTCAGGCTGCCTTAGCGTTTTACTAAAATCCCCTTTTCATCATGCAGCCTGAAACTGGGTCTGATTGCTCGCAATAAAATCCATCTTGTAAACACAGGCGATTTGCCTACCCCGCAGGCGCACCCAACATCCGTGTATCGCGTATCCGCAGCAGGGGTAAACAATTTAAGGCAGCCTGAAAATATAATTCAGGCTGCCTATTTTTCGGTTTCAATAAACGCAAGGAGCATAAAATGATAAACAAGCATCTGGAAACAGCGCGGCACGCGATTTGCCAGCGTTGTGCTTCGGCATTTGTTCCGCCAGAAGATATGGTGGCGGTGGCATTAAAAACATTGGGGCAACAACCTATTTTCGCCGAACGCATCGTAAAGGGGACAAACGATAACATCTCGTGGTTTATTTATTGCGGCGATTTTGAAGAATATGCCGATTTTTTCCAGCCTGTCCACACCACGCATTTGGCGACGATTTTGCCTACTCTGTTGCCCTATCTCGCTCTTGCAGAAGGGGGCACATTTGATTATTGACAACGAAGGTTATGAAGATGTTTGGTGGGGTGATGAAATGGATAGCGAATAAACAAGGCAGCCTGAAAATGGGGAAACGGGTTTTCAGGCTGCCTTAGCGTTAGCCAACAAAAAAACAGGCTTCAAGCGCGCCAACACGCCCCAGTCTCATCTGCTAAAATCACTCCTTTCACAGCAGCCTGAAAAGCGAGTTTCAACATGGCAAAAACTTCCACCTACACCAAAGTCGTCATCGGCGTTGCCGTTGTGTTATTCGGCGCAATGGGCTACGGCGGCTACCGCTTCATCCAAGCCGTTAGCGACAGCGCGGCGGGCATCCAAAACACCGCATCGCCCGTTGCCCTGCCCGAAATCAACTTAGAAGCCTCCGCGCCGCTGCTGCCCTTGCCCGCCAGCGATGCCAACGATTCCATCAGCACGGGCGAAGACGTGGTCATCCAAGCAGGCGATTTCTCCTACACCGCAGGCGAACCCAATATCCGCGTATCGCTCACCAACAAAGGCAAATTCACCGTTTCCACCGTTTACATCAATCTCGCGCTTTATATCAACGATGGCAACCAAGCCGTTGCCGAAAGCAAAAGCATTCCCATCACGCTAGAAACCCCGCTTGAAGTGGGCGGAACCGTAGTTCTAGGCGTGCCTGCCGATAGCGTAACATGGCGCAGCGAAGCCGTTCAGGCTGCCAAAACGCGCAAAGTGCTTGCCCAAGTTGTTGGCGTGAGCGACGAATCGCAAAGCGACATCGCCTATTCGCAAACCAGCGCAGGCAAATGGCTCACCCAAGTTGCCAGCCCCGAGCCAAGCGCCGTAGAAAAAGAACCCACTCGCAGCGTGCAACCGCAGCCTGAAACCGAAGCCGCCGAGCCGCGCATCATCTCCAACGAACAAGAACTCACCCCACAAGAAACCGAATCCCCCGCCCCCGCCAAACCGAAAAAACCGCGCAGCATTAAAGAAGAACTCGGCATGGAAGAAATGCCCACAGGCGAAGCAGGCGTGATTTCCTACGAACACAAAGAAGGTACCAAATGAACAACCAAAACATTCTCGTGGCAGGGCTAGGCAGCACAGGGCTTTCCGTTTTGCGCTATCTTGCCCACATCGGCGCCAGCCAAGTGAGCGCCTACGATGCCGAACTCTCCGCCGAACGCCAAGCCGAGCTTGCCCAGCTTTTCCCACACTACCCTGCCCTTTCAGGCAGCCTGAAAACCGCATTGGCAGATAAAACCACCCTGATATTAAGCCCAGGCATCAGCCGTAGGCAGCCTGAAATCCGCGAATTTGAACAACGCGGCGGCATCATCAGCAGCGATGTCGCCATCTTATCCGACCTGCTGCGCGATAAAAGCGACCCCATCATCGCCATCACAGGCAGCAACGGCAAAACCACCACCACCAGCCTAGTCGGGCATCTTTGCCAACAAAGCGGCTTGGATACCGTTATCGCAGGCAACATCGGCACACCCGTTTTAGACGCATGGCTGCAACGGCAAGGCAAAAGCGCCGACGCATGGGTGCTAGAACTATCCAGCTTCCAACTGGAAACCACGCCCCATCTGCAAGCCGCTGCCGCTGCCTGTCTCAACATCTCCGAAGACCATCTAGACCGCTACGACGACTTGCTGGACTACGCCCGCGCCAAAGACCAAATCTTCAACGGCTGCCGCGTGCAAGTGCTCAATGCCGACGACCCCTTCTGCTGCGCCATGCATCGCCCCGCGCAGCAAACGCGCTATTTCTCGCTTGCCCAAGCCAGCGATTATTGGCTAGACAGCGCCACAGGCAGCCTGAAAACACAAGCAACCGATTTCATGCCCGCCCAGCAAATTCCGCTGCAAGGCAGCCACAACACCGCCAACGCGCTCGCCGCCATCGCCCTATGCGAAGCCATTGGCATCCCGCGCAGCGAATTGGTCAAACACATCCAAACATTCAAAGGCTTGCCGCATCGCGTAGAAAAAATCGGCGAAAAAGACGGCGTGGTTTACATCGACGACAGCAAAGGCACGAATGTGGGCGCAACCGTTGCCGCCATCGCAGGGCTGCCTGAAAAAATCGTGCTCATCGCAGGCGGGCAAGGCAAAGGGCAAGATTTCACCCCGCTCGCCGCCGTGTTGCGCGACAAAGCCCGCGCCGTGTTCCTGATTGGCGTGGATGCGCCCAAAATCGCCGCCGAACTCGCCGCGCAAAACGTTGCCCACCAATTTTGCGAAACATTGCCGCAAGCCGTTGCCGCCGCCCATGCCGCCGCGCACACGGGCGACATCGTGCTACTCTCGCCCGCCTGCGCCAGCTACGATATGTTCAAAGGCTACGCCCATCGGGCAGAAGTGTTTAAGGAAGCGTTTGAGACGCTGTGAGCGCAGAGGCAGCCTGAAACCGCAAATAAAGGCAGCCTGAAAACGGTTGCCAGTATTCCATCAATCCCCCCAATTAGAAAGAAAGCGTATTCAATGGGCGTTTATCGTTGCAACCATTGTAAATTCATCAGCGAACACATCATCCACCGCAGTATGCCACCAACCAAATGTGCTAACTGCGGGCAAGATGTAACCGTGTATGAAACCGTGCCGTTCATCCAACACATCATCAGCCGCTGGACAGCCGCTATACGCGAGCTCAACACCTTGAAAAACCAAGACAGCGAGCAACCCGAGCAGCAACAGGCGCAGGATGACAGCCAAAGCAATCCTTTGGGCGATGTCAAACTTTCCGACACCAACATCCTAGCCAATGCCGAACAGCACAAACCGCTAACCGACTGGTTTGCCCACAAGCAAATCACCCCCGAGTTTGATTACGCTGCCGTGGACATGAGTGGCTACTTTGACGAAGCCGCCGAAAAAATCGGCAAAAATTTCGCCGTATTCCAAGACATCATCGGCAAAATTGCTTGGAGCTACCGCAACAACCACAGCGGCTTGAATCTGGATCTGAAAAAATACAGCCAAAAAGAAGCCCAGCAAATCAACAACATCTGCCGCGAATTTTATAGCCACACCCTGTTTGCGCGTTACACCTATCAAAAGCAAGACAAGCTGGTACACCTGAAACTGCAATCCGCCACGCCCATCCGCCAATTTTTCAACGGCACATGGCTAGAATGGTTTGCGCTCAACGAAATACTCACCGCAGCCAAGCAACGCGGCAAAAACTACTCTTTCTCCTGCGCCCGCAGCGCAAAAATCCGCTTTGCCAACGAAGACTTGCATGAATTGGACGTATTATTTCTGCCGCACGGCAAACAGCCCATCGTGATTGAATGCAAAACGGGCGAATACCGCCAAAGCTTAGATAAATATCTGAATTTGCGAAAACGCTTGAATCTTCCTGCCGACAATTTCATCCTACTGGTTACTAACATGGACGAAGCGCAAGCCAAGTCGCTGAGCAGCATGTATCAACTCACATTTGTTACGCTATCTGGCTTAGCGGCTCAGTTAGCAAAAGTGCTGTAAACAAAATTTCAGGCTGCCTTATGCCAAAACGGCAGCCTGAAAATATGATTTAGGCAGCCTGAAAACGGATTTATCCCATTTTCAGGCTGCCTTTTATGCTGCCGCCCGCCGTATCACAAACCAAACAGGCTCACATCCCCCTTGCCCTGCCGCACCAGCGCCACCCCATCCGTCATATCAATCACCGTTGTCGGCTCTGTGCCGCACCAGCCGCCGTCAATCACCGCATCCACCGCGTGCGCCAAGCGATCGCGGATTTCATACGGATCGGTCAAAGGCTCATCATCTTCAGGCAGCATCAGCGTGCTGCTCAACATTGGCTCGCCCAGCTCGCGCAACAGCGCCAGCGCAATCGCATTATCGGGCACGCGCAGCCCAATCGTTTTGCGCTTCGGATGCAAGGTGCGATTCGGCACTTCCTTAGTCGCCTGCAAAATAAACGTGTAGCTGCCCGGCGTTGCCGCTTTCAGCTGGCGAAACTGGCTGTTATCCACCTTGGCATAAGTGCCCAAATCGCTCAAATCCGCGCACATCAGCGTTAAATGATGCTTCAAATCAATCTTGCGAATCGCCAAAATCCGCTCCATCGCCGTTTTATTGCCCAGCGCGCAGCCCAGCGCGTAACACGAATCGGTGGGATACACAATCACACCGCCCTTGCGCACAATCTCCACCGCCTGCTTAATCAAGCGCTCTTGCGGATTATCGGGATGAATCGTAAAAAATTGAGTCATGGTTTATTCCTTATATTATTCGTTGATTAAAATAAAAATGCGACAAGGCTACAACGCCGCATCATTGCGATTTTAATCAACGATAAAAGTTTTCAGGCTGCCGTTTTGTATCAGGCAGCCTGAAAATCATTTTGTTGTTTTCAAATAATGTTCCAAAATCGCCAACGCATACTGCACCGCCTGTTCCCGCACCGCCTTGCGATCGCCCTTAAAATGATACTGCTTCGCCCAAATGCGCTGCTTGGTGGCAAAGCCAAACCACACCGTGCCAACAGGCTTATCATTCGTGCCACCATCAGGGCCCGCAATGCCCGAAACGCTCAGCGCGTAATCGCTTTTCGCCGCAATCAACGCCCCCAGCGCCATCTCGCGCACCACTTCTTCGCTCACCGCACCATAATGCCGCAGCGTATCGCCGTTCACATTCACCAACTGCTCTTTTGCCTGATTGGAATACGTAATATACGCCCGCTCAAAAAACGCCGAACTGCCCGCAATACTGGTCAATTCCGCTGCCAGCAGCCCGCCCGTGCACGATTCGGCACACGTGATTTTTTGTTTACGCGCAGTTAATTCAGATGCGATGTATTCAAGTCGTGTCATGATGTTCTCGGTTCAGGGTGCAGTTTTCAGGCTGCCTAACGCATAGCAAAATCACCCTCAAAACTACACACAATCATTTTAAAATCAATATCATGCGGGATAACTTCGCCCCGCATCCCCTCTTGGCTTGCCTGCACAAAGCGAATATGCGTGAAATACTTATTCGCCGACACCTCAGGCAACGCCCCCAAACTTTGCGGAATTTCAATCGTAAGCAAATGAATATTTTGTTCCATTTTGCTGTGTTCATAATGCCCTGCTTCGGCATGGCATTGCACAACAACTTGATTTCTACGCAAAATTTCCAGCAGCAAATGCACCGCATGATAGGTTGGCATCATAAATTCGCTCCAACGATGCAAATCCTGCCTGCGCTTTGCCGCATCAACCTTTTGCCAAAAATAATAACTCGGCAGCTCAACAGGCGTTGTTCCACCCGCCACCAACATCCGCTGTTTTACCGCCATCAGCCATTCATTTTCACGAATATGCTGCCCAAATTTTTGCTGCACTTCCTGCAAATTTTGCGCCGTTTGATTTAAACGCTCCAACATCGGCGCATCATCTTGATATTTTTTACTTTGTCGCTGGCGCTCTAATTCCTGCAAAATATCCAACTTCAATTCCGCTCGCGACGAGCTTTCCATAATCTCAAACAACGTGCTTAACGCAATATGGTGCGACCATTTATCATCGCCAGAGGTGGCATGGTTGAAGCGGTTGAACAAATGCTCAATGCGAATCAAGCTGCGAACGCGCTCAGTCAATGGGTGGTCAAAATTCAACATCTATCTGATTTTCCTTGTGTTTCAATAGCAAAACATCGTTTCAGGCAGCCTGAAACAACGCTAAATACGCGCGATGTTGCCGTTCAACCGCTTGCTGCAAATCTTTCAGGCTGCCTATATTGGCAATCACATCATCTGCAACGCGCACACGCACTTCATCGCTCGCTTGGCTAGCCATAATGGCGCGAACAGCTGCTTCTGTCAAACCATTGCGCGCCATCACACGCTGCACACGAATATTATCGGGGCAAGTAACCACCAAAATCCGCTGCACAAGCGATTGAAAAATAGGATGTTCTATCAAAGTAGGAATTTCCACCACACCATAGGCAGCCTGAAAACCCTTTTGCTGCCGCTGAATTTCCGCAAAAATCAATGGATGCAAAATCGCTTCTAATTTTGCCTTCTCTTGCCCATCCGCAAACACCCGCTCACGCATATAAGCGCGATTAAGGCAGCCTGAAAGCGTAATCGCATCATCACCAAACTGCTGGCAAATCTGCTGCAATGCCACGCTATCCGCCGTTTGCGTAAGCTGCCGCGCAATTGCATCCGCATCAATTCTCGGCACACCCAAAGCAGAAAAATCGGCAGCGACTTGACTCTTGCCACTACCGATTCCACCTGTTAGTCCAATCCAAACAGTCATCTTAAAAGCCTGATTTCATTAGCCACCAACGAATAAATCCACCGACCGATCCATGAAACAAAAACACAAACCAGCCAGCAACTGCCAAGCATGGACCAAATGCCATGGGTGTATTGCGCGCAATGCGTTTCACTAAAAACGTCGCAATACCCACAAGAGAAGCTACAAGCAAAACAATAGGCAAAACAGCAACGCCCAGCCAAGCACCAATTGCTGCCAGCAATTTGAAATCGCCATAGCCCATGCCTTCTTTGCCCGTAAGCAGTTTGAACACATGAAACAATGTCCACAAGCTCATATAGCCAACCATCGCGCCAAGCACTGCTTGATCCAATGGCACAAAACCTATATACCAGTTAAACAGCAAACCAAACCACATCAATGGCAAGGTTAATTCGTCGGGCAACAATTGCGTATCCGCATCAATAAACGTCATCGCAACAATGTATGCAGTAAACACACACGCAGCAATGGTTTCCATAGAATAATCATACTGCCACGCCATCAACCCGAACATCACACCTGTTAACAACTCCACCAAAGGATAACGAATGCTAATCGGTGTTTGGCAAGAATAACATTTACCACGCAAAATCAACCAACTAATAATGGGAATATTTTGCCAAGGCTTAACTCCTGCACCACAATTTCCACAACGAGATGGTGGCGTAATTAAATTAAAAGTAGGTTGTTCAACAGCTTCCAGCTCTAAATGCTCTCTCGCTGCCCGTGTCCACACATTATTAAGCCACACGGGCAAGCGGTAGATGACTACATTTAGAAAGCTGCCGACTAATAAGCCAACAATAACAGCAAAAATAACAATAATATCCAAGGATTATTCCTTAACCTAAGGCATCGCCCATGCTGAATAATGGCAGATACATCGCAACCAAAATTACACCTACAATACTACCTAATACAACCATAATGATGGGTTCCATCAAAGAGGAAAGCGTTGCGACTGCTGTATCCACCTCATCTTCATAAAACTCAGCTACTTTATTTAACATATCATCCAATGCACCTGATTCTTCACCAATGGAGGTCATTTGCACCACCATATTAGGAAAAATGCCTGATGCTTGCATACCTGATGTGAGCGAAATACCTTGATTCACTTTGCTGCGAATTTCATAAGTAGCTTCTTCGTAGATAATATTGCCTGATGCACCTGCAACAGAATCCAACACTTCCACCAACGGCACACCTGCAGTAAACAGAGTTGCTGTTGTACGCGCCCAACGTGCAACCGTTGCTTTACGCACAATTTCACCAAAAATAGGCATTTTCAGTAACCATCCATCCACGCGTTTTTGAAATGCGGGAGAACGTTTATGAAATTGAACTAAACCAACTATGACACCAATCAATATTGGAATAACTATCCATCCTTGAGTTACAAAGAAATCCGAAATATTCATCATCCATTGCGTCAAGCCAGGCAATTCTGCACCCAATCCCTCATAGATTTTTTTGAACGATGGTAATACAAACATCATCATAATAAGGATGAGTACAATTGCAACTACAATCACAGCAATCGGATAAGTAAGCGCACTTTTTACTTTTTTCTTAATAGCTTGTGTTTTTTCCATATAGGTTGCCAACTTATCGAGTAAACCTTCCAATACGCCACCCGCTTCACCAGCGGCAACCAAGTTACAATAAAATTTATCAAAATACTTAGGATGCTGTGAAAATGAACTAGCCAAAGAATTACCTTGCTCAACGCTATTTTTCACATCCAACAACAAATTAGTCATTGCTGCATTAGAGTGACCTTTTGCCACAATATCAAATGCTTGCATCAGCGGCAAACCAGCTTTCATCATAGTGGATAGCTGACGCGTAAACACAGTAATATCAGCAGAAGTAATCTTCTTCTGACGCTGTTTCTTCATTTTTGTCAGCTGAATGATTTTAATTTGGCGACGTGCCAACTTCTGACGCGCTTCGTCTTCTGTTTTTGCAACTACTTCACCGCGCACAATGGAATCACTTTGCAGGTTTTTACCTTCAAATTGATAGCGATTGCCTTTTTCTACTTTTTTAACATTCGCGGCAGGCGATTTTTTAGCTACGACTTTCTTTGTTGCTGCTTTTTTAGCAGGTTTTGCTAGAGATGCCATAATTATTCCTTCAATTTAATCAATTATTCATTGGTTGTTGCGATTACTTCTTCCAAGGAAGTAATTCCTTGCATAACTTTCAATAATCCAGAACGGCGTAAATCTACCAATCCTTCTTCATAGGCGATGTTAGCAATATCAACCTCCGTACCGCCTTTCATGATGACGGCTTTCATTTTTTCTGTCATTGGCATCACTTCATACAAGCCAGCACGACCTTTATAGCCTTTACCTTTGCAAGCATCGCAACCAATAGGACGGTACATAGTCCATTCTTTTACCAAGTCTTCTTCCGTGAAGCCTACATCCAATAATGCTTCTTTGGGTGGGCGTTCCATTGGTTGTTTACAAGCCACGCACAAGCGACGTGCCAAACGTTGCGCCATAATCAGGTTTACAGCACTGGCGATATTAAATGGCGCCACCCCCATATTCAGCATACGGGACAGTGTTGCCGGCGCATTATTGGTATGCAGGGTTGAAAACACCATATGCCCCGTTTGCGCCGCTTTAATCGCAATATCGGCCGTACCCAGATCACGGATCTCACCAATCATAATGACATCCGGGTCTTGCCGTAAAAACGCCTTTAAGGCTGCTTCAAATGTCAAACCCTGTTTATCGTTCACGTTTACTTGGTTAATCCCCGGCAAGTTAATCTCCGCAGGATCTTCCGCAGTGGAAATATTGATGTCTTCAGTATTGAGAATATTCAAACAAGTATAAAGCGAAACCGTTTTACCCGAACCTGTCGGCCCCGTTACCAGCACCATGCCGTACGGACGGTGAATAGCTTCTAAAATCAACTCTTTTTGGAAATCCTCAAAGCCCAACTGATCAATATTCAGGCTGGCCGCATCAGAATTCAAAATACGCATTACCACTTTTTCGCCAAACAAGCAAGGCATGGTATTCACACGAAAATCAATGGCTTTGGAATTTTTAGAGAATTGCAGCTGGATACGTCCATCTTGCGGCACACGTTTTTCAGAAATATCCATTTTTGCCATCACTTTAATACGCGATGCCAATTGGTTGCGTACAGAAAGGGGGGGCTGCACTACCTCACGCAGCTGACCATCGGCACGGAAACGAACACGCGCCATAAATTCATAGAATTCAAAATGGATATCTGATGCGCCCGATTGCACCGCGTCAGCCAGAATTTTCTGGATAAAGCGTGCGACAGGACCATCCTCTTCTTCCACGCCATCCACAATCATCGCGGGCGCTTGACCATTCTCCAACTGCGTGGCGGCAACGTCCATTTCTTTGAGCAATTCGTTATTGCTTTGCCCAAACCAGTCCAACACATTGGTCAATTGATCATCCCGCACCACAACCAATTCCACTTGCAATCCCGATGCGAACGCAAGTTTTTGCACATTTTGGATTTGCGTGGGATCGGAAACGCCTACATACAAAGAACGCCCGCGTTTCAACAAAGGAATACAGCGGAATTCTTTCATCTGTTCCGATGTCATTACGTCTTTAATCACCCGACTACGCGGGTAATAGTTTAAATCCAAAACAGGGTAGTTAAACAAGCGTGCGCATAATTCCGCCAAATCCCCAGGCGTAATCACCTTATCGTTAAAGAGCAAAGGCAAAACGGGTTTTTCCGCCTTCACGGCTGCTTGATATTTTTCAATATTCTCTTGTGGAACAAGTTTTTGCTGTACCAAAATACGCAATAAACCAATACTCATACTGCTTCCTGTTTATTCTTTATGCTTGATTAGGCAGCCTGAAAATCTTGGGCTGCCTTGCGCATTAAACTGTAAAATTTCTCGGGCAATTATACCAAATCTCGCTTTAAGTGTTGCTTTATCTTAGCAAATGTAAAGTTTTTTAGGGAAAAGCGTTTTATTTGTGCGACAAATGAAAAAAAGCAGCTGAATTTAGCTGCTTTTTTAATTGGTGCCGGCGGCAGGAATCGAACTCGCGACCCCCTGATTACAAGTCAGGTG
>CAUQQW010000072.1:0-11114 GCA_963520365.1 uncultured Kingella sp. | reverse complement strand
AAGGCGATGTGTTTGAACCTGTTGAAAGCGGCCAACAGGCTAAGTGTGTCTGTTGGCGCCTAAAAGGCGGCCCGGATGCCTGATTATGGGGCGTCCGGGGAGGATTAAGGGGGCATTTGGGTAAAATCAGGCGCAATTAGGTGCGGAAACAGTCGAAAACCTGTGTTTAGGTTTCGGCTGTCGAAGGAAAGGCTTTTTTGCAAAGGTCTCAGGCTGCCTTAGCCTTGAATGAACAACGATAAATTGGAGTAACACCATGCAGAAAAAATTAACGCTGGCGCTGGCGCTGGCGTTGTGTTCCGCGCTGTATGCCCGCCGATATACCCCAGCTTGCCGACACGCAATGCCGCTATGTTCGCGCCAATGGGCAGCCTGAAAAAGCGCAACGCTGCCGCGTGCAAACGGTGTCGTCCGCGCCGCGCCCTAATCTGCCCGACGTGCAATCGCAGAGCGTGCAAATCGGCAAGCGGCAATACGATTTCACCGCCTAATACCAAGCCGACACGCAATCTTGGCGTTATCAGCACGGCGATGCGCCGCTAACGCTGTACCAACGCAACGGCGCGTTGAAGCCAACTCGCAATGTCAAAAAGGCGCGGTACACCTGCTTTCAATCGCGGGCGGTGCATTTTTGCGCGCACAAATTGGCGGCGCCGTTTTGGTGATGCCCGTTTCGTTTAACCAAACATTTGAAACAGCAAAGGCAGCCTGAAAACCGAATAGGGGTTTTCAGGCTGCCTTTTGCCGTTGGCAAGATTCAAGCCGCGCAGACACAATGGCGTTCGCAACGGTTTTGCACCGCAAACCGCACAACACAAAAGTGCATAAAAAGGCAGCCTGAAAAGTGGAAATTCCCTTTTCAGGCTGCCTAATTGCTTGGGCAACAGCGTTACATCTGCGCCGCCGCATCGCGCAACGCCGTGCGCAAGCCTTCTTCGATCACAGGATGATAGAACGGCATATCCAGCATTTGCGGCACGGTCATTTGCATTTGATGCGCCCATGCCAACAAGTGCGCGATGTGTTCCGCCGCAGGGCCGACCATTTCCGCGCCCAAGAAACGCCCAGTTTCGCGGTCGGCATACACGCGCAGATGCCCTTTGTTCACCAGCATCACGCGGCTGCGCCCTTGGTTTTGGAACGACACCTGCCCAATCACCACATCTTGCTCAAAGCGCTCGCCATACTGCGCTTGCAACGTGGCAAAACGCGCGCCCACGCTGGCAATTTGCGGGTCGGTAAACACCACGCCAATCATGCTGCGGCGCAAACCGTTGCGGATTTTGGGATACGCGCCCGCGTTTTCGCCCGCAATCTTGCCTTGGTCTGCCGCTTCGTGCAGCAAGGGGATTTGGTTGGAAGCATCGCCTGCAATGAAAATATGCGGAATGCTGGTTTGCATGGTGTGCGGATTGGCAACGGGCACGCCGCGCGCGTCCAGCTCTATATTGAGATTTTCCAAGCCCAGATTGTCCACATTGGGGCGGCGGCCAGTGGCGGCGAGCATATAGTCGGCAACGAATACGCCGCTTTCGCCTTCTTGCGTCCAGTGCACTTCCACTTTGCCCGCGGCGTTCAACGACACTTCGGTTTTAGCATCCAAATGCAGCGTCAATTCTTGGCTGAAAACATCTTTCGCCGCTTGCAGCACCACGGGGTCGGAAATGCCGCCCAGCAAGCCGCCAATGCCAAAGATTTCCACGCGCACACCCAAGCGGGCTAACGCCTGCCCCAGCTCCAAGCCAATCACGCCTGGCCCGAACACGGCAACGCTTTCAGGCAGTGTGTCCCATGAGAACACGTCGTCGTTCACAATCAATTTGTCGCCCAAAACCTGCCATTGCGGGAACACCACGGGGCGCGAGCCTGTGGCGATTACGATGCGATCGGCGCGGATTTGCGTGTGATCGCCCACTTGAATGGTGTGTTCGTCCACAAATTTGGCGTCGCCCATAATGCGCTTGCTTTCGTCCCACGCCATCACATCTTCCACCACAAAGCCAACGAAACGATCACGCTCAGATTTCACGCGGTTCATCACTTCTTCGCCGTTCACGCGGATGGACGATTTATCCAAATGCACGCCAAAGGGATCGGTGTGCAGCGCATGGTGGCGGGCATCGGCGGCGGCAATCATCAGCTTGGATGGCATGCAGCCTACGCGCGCGCAGGTGGTGCCAAACACATTGCCTTCAATTAAATAAACATTTGGCGTGTGCAATAGGGCGTTGCGGTAGGCGCTCATGCCTGCTGTGCCGCCGCCGATTACTACAACGTCTGCTTGGATTTGTTTCATGTTGCTCTCCTTATTGGGGGATGAATAATAAAGTTTCGCTATTGTATTTCAGATTGTGTTTGATTTTGATTAAAAGATTTAATTTAGGCATTTGTGGCGATGCGATGAATCCGTTTTATCCGCGCCAATTGGTTTTCAGGCTGCCTTTGACAACGCAGAAGGCAGCCTGAAAACACTACGCCGCAGCGGCTTCTATCACGCCTAAATCCACCAAGCCGCGATAAATGCCGTCTTCATCAATGCTGGGGCAAACATAATCGGCAACGGCTTTGAGCTCGGGCACGGCGTTGCCCATTGCCACGCCAAAACCCACCGCTTCTAGCATTTCAAAATCGTTTGGGCCATCGCCAAATGCCATGCTGTCGGCGATGCTGATGCCCAGTTTATCCAACGCCGCGGCAATGCCCCGCGCTTTGGAGCCTGCTTTGTCCAAAATATCCACGCCGCTGGGATGCCAGCGAATGGTTTGCACATTGGATGGCAACAGCGGAGCAACCGCGCCATCTTGTTCGGCAGGATAAAAGGCGAGTACTTGATAGGTGTCGTATTTGCCGCAGGCGTTGGGGTCGCGCGCGTAGCTGATGCCCAGCGCGTTGAGCGCGTCGCACAGATAGTGGTCTTCGGCGATGGCAAACAAGCCTTCACGCGTGGCAAGAATGTGGGCGATGTTGTGCGCTTTCAGGCTGCCTGATAGCTGGGCGAGCTGGGTTTTATCAAACGGAAATTTTGCCAACGGCTTGCCTTGGTATTCCACATATTGCCCGTTTAGGGAAACAATCATTTCAATGCCGCATTCTGCAATCAATTCAACGATTTTGCTGGGCATGGATGGAATGGTGCGCCCTGTGGCGATAGCGGTGATGATGCCTTTTTGTTTCAACAGTTTCAGCGCGGTTTTGGTGCTTTCGGGGATGTATTTTTTGCCGCGATTGATGTACAGCGTTTCGTCGATGTCAAAAAAGATGATTTTGGGCTGGGGGTTCATAGCCATTCCTTGGGGATTTTGCAAACGGGAATGGGCTGGATTTTATGCTGCGTGGCGCGGTTGAGTTTCACAAATATATCAAACACTTCTTGCTCGCGCCCCGTTAAGGCTTCGCGCGTGATGCCGTTTTCAAATTGCGCCATGGCGCGTTCTAATTCGGGGTAAGTTGCGCCCATTTGTTGTTCGTCGGTGCGTTCGCCATCCCACAGCCCATCGGTGGGCGCGGCGGTTTGGATGGATGCGGCGATGTTTAAGGTTTGGGCGATGGTGTACACCTGCGTTTTGAGCAAATCGGCAATTGGGCTGATGTCCACGCCGCCATCGCCGTATTTGGTGAAAAAGCCTACGCCAAAGTCTTCCACCTTGTTGCCCGTGCCAGCAACAAGCAAGCCGTTGATTTGCCCGTAGTAATACAGCGTGGTCATGCGCAGGCGCGAGCGGGTGTTTGCCATGGCAAGGTCTTGGTTGGGGCTTTTCAGGCTGCCTGAAAGCACGGTGCGTTCAAATTGTTCAAAGGTGGGGGTTAAATCAACGGTTTGCGCGCGAACGTTAGGATATTGGGCAACGAGCGCGGCGATGTGTTCGGCGGCACGGTCAAATTGGTCGGCTTTTTGGCGGATGGGCATATTGAGCAACAGCGTGGGCAGCGCGGTTTGGGCGCAAAGCGTGGACACCACGGCAGAATCGATGCCGCCCGACACGCCCACCACAAAGCCTTGCGCACGCGCTTGGCAGGCGTAATCGCTCAGCCAGCTAACGATGTGTTGGATAACTTTTTCAGTTTGCATGAAGTTTCCTTGTGAGAGAGTTTCAGGCTGCCGATATGGTTGCGAGCAGGGTGGCAAAGGCAGCCTGAAAATGGAGAATCGCCCGCCCGTAAACCATTTGAAAACGCGGGCGCAGCTTGCCGCCTACGGGCTTGGCATTATAGCTTGCGGATGGTTTTCAGGCTGCCTCAGTTGGCAGAAATCGCGCTAAGGCAGCCTGAAAATACACGATATAATGCTGATTGAGCATTTGTGCGTATTGTTTTTTAGCCGATTTTTATCTGTTGAAAGGAATCATCATGGCTCATGTTATCCACCTTGGCATTGCGCTGGCGACAGCGTTGGCAGCCGCTGTTTTGCACGCTGAACCGCCGCCAGACAGCCCCGATAGCAACAAAGATTGGAAAATCGCCTGCGACAACACGGGCACTTGCCGAATCGCGGGCTACCAAGCCAGCAGCAGCGCCAAGCCTGTTAGCGTGTTGTTTACCCGCGCCGCAGGCGAAAACACGCCGATTATGGGCGAGGTTTATTTGCACGGCGCAGCAAACATTGCCCACGCCGATTTGCTGATTGATGGCAAGGCGCAAGGGCAAGTGGTTTTGCAGCCGCCCAGCGGCAAGGGCAAGTTGAGCGACAGCCAAACGCAGCAGCTGCTCACCGCAATCAAGCGCGGGCAAAGCGTTGCCTTCAAGCAGCAAGACACGCTGTGGACGCTATCCAACGTGGGTGCGAATGTGGCGCTGCTGCACGCCGATGAAATCCAACAACGCGAGGGCACGCCCACCGCGTTTATCCATATTGGCAACGAGAAAAAAAGCGTGCGCGCCGCCGAGCCTAAGCCTGTTATCAACGTGCCGCCTGTTTCGCAGGATAAGGCGGTGGTGATTAAATTTGCCAGCAAGGGCTACAAAAATGTGCAGGGGCAATTGCTTGCCGCGCGCCAAGCGGCGGGAGCGCCAGAGAGACAAGACTGCCCCGCGGCGGATAAACAAGACATCACGCTTTATCCGCTGGATAAGGACAACGCGCTGCTGGCGCTGGTTTGCACGCGCGGCGCGCAGCAGGATGAAGATGAATTTTTTATCACCGATGGCAAGGGCAAGCAGGTGAAAAAATATGTGGGCAGGTTTGGCAACAACGGCAAGGGTTATCACAATGGCTTGCTGAGCGTGGGCAGCAAAGGGCGCGAAGCGGGCGATTGCTTGGCGCTGGAAACCTACGCATGGAATGGCGCGGAATTTGTGTTGGCAGAAGCGATGGATACGGGACTGTGCCGAGGATTTGCGGGCGGGGCGTGGGATTTTTATCACATTACGTCGGATATTCGGCGCGTGGAGTGATGGGGTGATGCTGTGATACGGTTGGCAAGACAAGATAGGCAGCCTGAAAATGGGGTTTTCCTTTTTCAGGCTGCCTTTGTGTTTTGGTTTGGGGCAGGTGGATGAGGATGGGGATGGTGGATGGGTTTGTCGGGCATAAATGCGCCGACCTACAAACTTTGCGCGGCAATGCTGCGATGCGGTTGGCAAGACAAGATAGGC
Organism: uncultured Kingella sp.; assembly: GCA_963520365.1. Classification (GTDB taxonomy): domain Bacteria; phylum Pseudomonadota; class Gammaproteobacteria; order Burkholderiales; family Neisseriaceae; genus Kingella_B. The sequence continues at coordinate 5,522 of CAUQQW010000072.1, read as the reverse complement.
AGCCTGAAAACAGATTTCCCTTTTTCAGGCTGCCTTTCAAGCCCAAACAAAATCCGCACTTCGCTTCATCATCAGAAACAAAATGCGGATTTTTTCACACAAGAACGCGTTTATCAGCTATCAGCAGGGCTTAGAACTTCCACCCCAAGCCAACATTTGCTGCGCGTTTATTGCGGTAGCGCCCGTTTTCATACACGCCGTTGAGGTACACGTTCAAGCTGTCGCTGATTTGGTAGTTCGTGCCGAGCGTGAAGGCTATATTGGTGCGATGCCCTGAATACGATTCGCTCACGCCTTGTTTGATGCCGCCGTAGTTGGCGGTGTAGCGCGTTTTGCCGTTCAGGATTTCGCGCAGTTTCAAGCCTGCGTTGAGCGTCCATTTGCCTTTTTCGTCAATTTTCCACAAGCCGTCTATGCCTAGTGTGGCGCTGGTTTCGTGGGTTTTCACATTATCGGCGGAAACCAAATCTGCGCCGTAGCGGTTCAGGTTGTAGTCCATGCCGTTTAGGCGGGCGTGTTTCAGGCTAAGGCTGGGCATCAGGCTGAAACGCTCAAAGTTGAACACTTTGCCCACGCCCAAGCCTACTAAATATTGGTTGGCACGGTCTGAGCCAAAGTTGGTTTTGGCTCTCAAAAAATCTACGCCTAGCATGGCAGATAGCCAATAGTTGCCGTGGTTAAACGTGTATGCGCCTTCCAAGCCTGCGCCGCGTGTGGTGATTTTTTTCTCTAAGCCGCCGTAGCTTTCTGTCCAGCGGTGCGACAGATTGCTCAATTGCAAGGCAAAGCCGTGTTTGTCGTCTGCGCCAAAGTGGCGAGCTAAGCCAAGCGATTGGCTGTAATCCCTGCTTTTGCCGTTGATGTCGTGCATATCGCGGGTGTTGGATGTGCCGTAGTCCATGTCCACCCACATCGTGCCTTCTGGGTTGCTGGCTAGGGCTTGTTGCATGGTTTTGTCGCTGCGGGCAACTTTTTCGTTTACGGTGTGCTCTTGCGCGTGGCGGGCGGTGGCGGTGCTTAAACCAAACACGGTGGTGTTGAGCGTGCGCGTGGTGAGCAAGGCTTGGGCGATGCCTGCGCCTGCCACGGGTTTATCGTTGGTGGGCATAACGTAGCCGAAGGTGATGTGGTCGCCCAGCTTGCTGGCATCCAGCCTATCTAGCAAGCCATCTAGGATGGAGATGGTTTTGTCGCGCCCTGTGTAGCTGGCTTGGTCGCGCAACACGTCGCCGATTTGTTGGCGCGATGTGGTTACGCTCACTTGCTTGTTGGTTACGTTGTAGCTGTTGTTAATCAATTCGCCCAGCTGGCTGGCATAGCGCACGGCAAAGCCTGTTTTGTTGCTGATGCCTTGCTCAGCATTGAGCAGCACTTCGGTGTTGCCTTGGCGGGTTACATAGCCATTTTTCACGCCCGTGAGCGTGAGACTGCTGTTGGCTAAATCGGCGCTGCCGCTGATGTTGATGCGCGTGCCGATGGCTTGATCAATATTGCCGTTTTGGTTGTTCAGGCTGCCGTTGATTTGCAGATTGGCTTGGTTCACTTCCAGCGTGCCTTGGTTGCTTACTGAGCCGAGGCGAATGGTGTCGCTGCTGTCGCCAATGGTGAGCTTGGCGCCGCTGGCAACGATGTGATTAGAAACGGAATGTCCGTTGGCAACCAGTTCGCCGGCGCGGATTTCGGTGTTGCCGGTGTAGCTGTTGTTGCCGTTCATCACCAAAGTGTCGCGCCCGAGCTTAATCATGCCGCCTGTGCCTGAGATGTTGTTGTCAAAGAAATAGGCGCGTTTGTTGCCTTCAACATTGAAGGTGTGGGTTTTGTCAAAGCGTCCGTAGCCGTTGAGACTGGCGGCGGCATTCACCAAACCATGTCCCCATACGCCATCCACGCCTGGCGCGCCCCTATCGGTGGCGGTGGTAGTCAGCGCGTTTTTGATGTCTTCGTTGCTAAACCAGTCGTAGCGGCTTTTGATGCGGGCGGCGAGTGCGGAAACGTAGGCGGTGGCGTTGGATGTGCCCGCAAAGGTGGTTTTTTCTTTGTTGAGGCCGTAGGTGGTGAACACTTCGGGCGCGGTGATGCACCAATTTTTGGTGAGATCGCCGCAGGCATTTTGGGTTTTTTCGCCGCGCTCTTGGTCGTAGGCGGTTACGGCGAGAAAGCCTTTTTCCAGCTCGGGGGCAACAAGCGGCAATGCTGCGCCGATGTTCACGATGTCTTTGTCTTCATTGCCAGCGGCTTTGAGCACCAGCACATCGCGGTTCACAAATTCGCGATACAGCGGCAAGAGATAGCTGTCTTTGAGCCGTTCGTAGTCTTTGCCGTATTCAATGGTGATGTTGTTGGAGGAAACGTCGCCGCCGTAGGAATTGTTGAGCACGTCAATTTTGGTGCCTTGTTCCATGGCGAGCAGCAGGTTTGCCAGCCCTGTGGAAGAATAAACGCTGCTGGGGCTGTTTACGCCTGAATTGATGGCGGCTAAGGGGGCGGTGTCTAGGATGATTTCGGACATTTTGGTGCCGTGTCCGTGGGCATCGGTGGAGTCCACTAAATCGTTGGTGTCCACGTCTATCACTTTTTTGCTGATGCGGCTGTTGCGGTGGTGCAAGCCTGCGCCGTCTGGGTTCACGCCTGAATCTACGATGCCAACGTATGCGCCATCGCCTGATAGGGCTTCGGCTTTGTCGTTGGCGGCGGCGCTTTGCCAGCTGCCTGAAACGGGGCGGCTGGTGTTGCCTGTGTTGCCAGCGTTGTTATTGTTGCCACCGCCGTTGTAGTTGGGGCGTATATCAGAACCGCTGCCGCCACCGCCGCCGCCACAGGCGGAAAGCAGCGCGGTGAGCACGGCGAGGGTGAGGATTTTGTATTGCGTGGTTTTCATGGGGACTCCGTGGGTTTAGCGAGAGGGTTTTTTGGGGGTGGCAACGGGGCGAGGCAGGGGCTCTTCGCGGCGGATTAGGGCGAGACAATAGGGGTCGTTTGTCCACCATTTTTCTAGGGTGTTGCCGTTGAAATGGAAATCAAATTGGCAGAGATGCCCGTTGTGGGTGAAGCGGTAGTGGCTGATGGCGGCTTCGGGGTGTTCTACATTGGCAAGCTGCCAGTATTGCTTGACTTGGGCGCGGCTCATGCCTGCTTTGATGTTGAGCATTTTTTCTAGCATTTGCTGTTCCTTTTTGGGGGTGGCGCTTTGGCAGGCGGCGGTGGCTAGGGTTAATAGGATGATTAGCCAAAATTTTTTATTTTGCATGGGGGATTGCCTTGCGGGAGTGGGTGGGAGAAATGGGGTTTCAGGCTGCCTTTTTGCGTAAGGCAGCCTGAAAATGATGGGGGAATTATAGCGGGGATGGGTGGATAAAGGGCAGCCTGAAAAGGGGGCGAGTGGGCGTTTCAGGCTGCCTATTGGATGGCTTGTTCTTGCCAAACATTGCCGCGGTAAGTGTTGCTGAATCAGTGATATGGATGGAGCGTCGGTGGCTTGCCGATATTTTGCTAAACCCATATAGCTTGTTTAATTGGGTGATTTGGCGGCGAGCCGCCGCCGTTCCAGTTTAGATTTCAGGCTGCCGCTAAGGTTTTGCAAAGATTGCAGCCTGAAAACGAGTTTAGTCTAGCCAAAAGGGGTTATGCCCGCCGCGGGTGTATTCGTTTTCTTCGGCAAGCAGCATATCTAGCGCAAGGCTGGCAAGGTCGTCGGCAATGGGGTCGGCGTGTTGCTGCTGGCTGCGTAGGAAGGTTTTGCGGTAGTGGTGGCATTTGCCGCAGCATTCGGCGCGCGCACCTTGATATACGGGTGGGGCTTCGGGGTTATCTATTTGTTGATGGGAGATGGCGGATTGGTCGTTGCAGAAGGTGCATTTGGCGCGCAGGGCGTTCCATTGGCTGTTGCATAGGGCGCAGTGTTGGTAGCGCAGTCCGTCCCAATCGCCGCCGCTCAGGATGATGGATGCGATGGCTTCGCTGCCGCAGTTGGGGCAGTGGGCGCGGTCGTCTTGCGGGGGGATGGTGTCGTCGCTTTGCTGTTGGGCTTGGGCGGTGTAGGCAACTTGCAGCGCGGCGTGTAGCCAGATTTGGTAGGCTTGTTCGTGTTCGTGGATGTTGCCTTGCAAAACGCGTTGGGCGATGGCGATAAGCTCGGTTTCTGGGGTATTGATTAGGGTTTGCAGCGTGGCTTGGGTAGCTTCGGATAGGCTGGGGGCGATGTGCCCAATGATGGTTTTCAGGCTGCTGATGGTGTGCGCGGGGATGGCGGGGGCTTGGGCGGGGGCGTTTTCAGGCTGCCTTGGGTGTTGGTCTAGGGCGTGTTGTTGCGCTTGGGCAAGGCTTGCCATGATGCTGAGATAGTCGTGCCATGAGCTGTTGTCTTGCTGGGCAAGCTCTTGGAAGCGGATGGCGCGCTGGGCGAAGATGTCGGCTTTAGGGGGGATGTAGAAGGGTTTGTAGAAGAAGGGTTTGTTTTTGATTTGTTCGGGGGTCATGGTGGGTTCCTTGTGTGAGGGGGGATTGGGCAGTCTGAAAATGGTTTTTGGCTGGGCTGAAATTATTTTCAGGCTGCCTTTTAATGCTGCGTTGGCATTTCGTCAAATAGGATGAGTTCGCCGTCTTTTACGCGGTAGAGATAGTTGGATACGCGGTAGGGGGATTCTTCGGCAAACTCGGTGGCTATTTCGCGCATCAGGGCGATGGCAACTTTATCATCAGGGGGGCAGGCGAGCAGAGCATCGCGGGCGGGTACGGCGCAAATGCAGTCGTTGGCAAAGGGTAGCTCGGCGGCATCCAGCAAGTTGTTCACGCAAAGCAGTAGGCTAGCGTTGTATACACCATCCAGCTCAAGCAGCACGACGGCACTGTTGTCTAGCTGGGCTAGGCTAACGTTGTCTTCAATGTAGTTTGAGAAGTTTTGTGCGGCGAGAACAAGCAAATCATCCATGCTGATTTGCTGTTCTTCTAGGTCTTTTTCGGTGAGATAGCGAAGAGTGTTGTCTAAATCAAGCGCGTAGGTAGCCACTAAATCGCCTGCCATGGCAATGCACAGCAGTTCGTCTTTTGCTGTGGCATCGGGGTAGGCTTTTTGTATTTGCTCGTAGTAATTAGTCACCCATTCTCTGTTTTTGAGCATGGGGAAGATGTGGGATTGGATGTCGCTGGGGAGATTGGGGTTTTGGCTTTCCATCAGGGCGGCGAAGGTGCGAGCAACGATGTTGTCTAAATCTTCGGGGTCTTGGCGATAGAGAGCATAGAAGTTGCCCAGATAGCCTGCCATGCTGCCGCCTTGTCCATTGGGCAGGTGGATGGTGGCTTGTTCCATATCGTCGCCCCATTCAATATCAACGGGTTGCCCGAGCTGTTGGGCGGCGTAGTCGGTGTAGTAGTGGACAAAGGCTTTCCAGTCCATCGGCTGTTTGCGTCCGAATAGTTTGTTGACAAAAGACATGATGCGCTCCTTGTGGATTGGGCAGCCTGAAAATGGTTTGGGGCTGTACTAGATAAGCAGTCATGTTAGACTGCAAAAATGAAGATAACTC
>CAUQQW010000071.1:0-11174 GCA_963520365.1 uncultured Kingella sp. | reverse complement strand
TGACCGTATTGCAATACTTTATTGCGACCCACGGTGCGCGTAAAGGCTTGGCGGATACCGCTTTGAAAACCGCCAACTCGGGTTACCTGACCCGCCGTTTGGTGGACGTAACCCAAGATTTGGTGGTGGTGGAAGACGATTGCGGCACGGACGAGGGCTTTGCCATGAAAGCCGTGGTGCAAGGCGGCGACATCATTGAAGCCTTGCGCGACCGTATTTTGGGGCGCGTTACCGCTACCGATGTGATTGACCCTAATTCAGGCGCAACCATTATTGAAGCAGGCACGTTGCTGGATGAGAAACTGGTTGATTTGATTGATAATTCGGGTGTGGACGAAGTGAAAGTGCGCACGCCGATTACTTGTCAAACCCGCTATGGCTTGTGCGCCAAATGCTACGGACGCGATTTGGCGCGAGGCAAATTGGTGAACGCGGGCGAAGCCGTTGGCGTGATTGCGGCGCAATCCATTGGCGAACCCGGTACTCAGCTGACGATGCGTACCTTCCACATTGGTGGTGCGGCATCGCGTGCGGCGGCGGCCAGCCAAGTGGAAGCCAAATCTAACGGCACGGTGCGCTTTGGCGGACAAATGCGTTACATCGCCAACAACAAAGGCGAATTGATTGTGATTGGTCGCTCGTGCGAAATCATGATTTTGGATGCAGCAGGTCGTGAGCGCGAGTTGCACAAAATCCCTTACGGCGCAACGCTGAAAGTGCAAGATGGTGAAGAGTTGAAAGCAGGTACAACGCTGGCCACTTGGGATCCGCACACGCATCCGATGATCACCGAACACGCGGGTCGTGTGGAATTTGAAAACGTGGAAGAAGGCGTTACCGTTACCAAACAAACCGACGATGTTACCGGCTTGTCCACTTTGGTGGTGATTGATGGCAAACGCCGCGCCAGTACCAGCAAATTGCTGCGCCCAACGGTGAAACTGTTGGACGAAAACGGCGAGCCCGTTTTGATTGCGGGCACGCAAACGCCTGTGAGCATGACCTTCCCTGTTGGCGCGATTATTCAAGTGCGCGAAGGGCAAGAAATCGGCAAGGGCGATGTGTTGGCGCGTATTCCACAAGCCACCACCAAAACCCGCGATATTACCGGCGGTCTGCCACGCGTAGCCGAGCTATTTGAAGCGCGCGTGCCCAAAGATGCAGGCATGCTGGCGGAAGTTACGGGCACGGTGTCGTTTGGTAAGGAAACCAAAGGCAAACAACGCCTTGTGATTACTGATTTGGACGGCGTAACCCACGAAACCTTGATTTCCAAAGAGAAACAGCTTTTGGTGCATGATGGTCAAGTGGTGAACCGTGGCGAAACGGTGGTGGACGGCGCGGTAGATCCGCACGACATCTTGCGTTTGCAAGGCATTGAGGCGTTAACGCGCTATATCGTGCAAGAGGTGCAAGAGGTGTATCGTTTGCAAGGCGTGAAAATTTCCGACAAGCACATCGAAGTGATTATCCGCCAAATGTTGCGCCGCGTGAGCATCGTGGATGCGGGCGATACCAACTTCATCACGGGCGAGCAAGTGGAGCGCGCCGAAGTGATGATTGCCAACGAAGCGGCGATTGCGGCGGGCAAAGAGCCTGCGCGTTTTGACAACGTGTTGCTCGGGATTACCAAAGCCTCTTTGAGTACCGACAGCTTTATTTCGGCGGCTTCGTTCCAAGAGACCACACGCGTGCTGACCGAAGCGGCGATTATGGGTCGCAAAGACGACTTGCGCGGCTTGAAAGAAAACGTGATTGTGGGTCGCTTGATTCCTGCGGGCACGGGTTTGAGCTACCACCGCGCGCGCCGTGCCGCTTGGGCAAGCCAACGCGCCGCTGCGGCGGTGGCAGAAAGCAGCGAAGTGATTGCTGCGGAAGCCGCAGAAGCTGCGGATGCGATTGCGATGGATAGCCCCGAAGCATAAAACGAATCGATAGAGGCAGCCTGAAAACGGGAAACCGAGTTTTCAGGCTGCCTATGATGTATTTTTTTAACCTTAACTTTACGGAGTGTTTGATATGTCTATCATGGAAACGATTAAAAAACTGTTGGGCTTGGTTGGGGTAGATGACACCACGGCAACGGCGATTGGCGGGGCGGCGCAAATGGCAGCGGGCATGAAGCAATCGTCTGACAATGCGGATGCGGTGGATGTGATGTTTGCGCAGCAATATGTTTTTAAGCTGGCGGATTATGTGAGACAGTTGAACACGGAAGATGTGGCTGAATCGCTGAAAAACCGTAATTTTGATGAGGCGAAATACCGCATTGAGGGCTTGGAAGAAGATGTGAAAGATTTTGTGGACAATATGCGCGAGGAAGAACCTGATGATTCGGTGCGCGGCGATATGTCGTTGGTGAAAGCGGCGCAGGCGCACGCCGAAGCGTTTGGCAAATTGTTACCCGATTTGAAAAAGATTGTGGAGCTGGCGCGCAATCAGCCCGCTGAAAGCAGCAACACGCCCGAATTGGACGCGGCGTTTAAGGATTTTAACGATAAACACCTTGCGCTGACCCACGAATGGAATAATGCGTTGAACGCGTTTTTAGCGAAACACAAGATTCCTGCGCAAATGTCAGAATAACCCCTGCCAAAGGCAGCCTGAAAATGGATAAACGGATTTCAGGCTGCCTTTGCGTTATCGGGTGGACAGCAGCAGCCTGAAATACACGATTGATTGGATGATGAGGAGAGAAACATGGCACGACTGGTGAAACTGCACCGCTCTTATCACCACCGCATAATTGCGGGCGTGATGGGCGGCATTGCTGAATATTTGGGCTGGTCGCCCACGCTTACGCGGGTGGCGTTTGTGATTATTTCTTGCGCCAGTGCGGCGGTGCCAGGGATTTTGATTTATATCGTGCTGTGGATCATGATGCCCAATGCCCGCGCCGATTCTTATCAATAACAGGCGACTGTTTAGCTTCGCAGCAGCTTGCAAAGCCGTTTTAACTTCGTTGAAGCCTACGGCTTTCAGGCTGCCTTTGGAGATTGGGCGCGATGGGGTTAGCCATGAAAATGCCCGTAGATTTTTTCCGCCAGCGAGCGGCTGATGCCGTCGGTTTGCGCTAAGTCGTCTATGCTGGCAGCCTGAACGCCGCGCAACCCGCCAAAACGGGTTAACAGCGCGGCTTTGCGTTTGGCGCCGATGCCCGCGATGTCGTTGAGCGACGAAGTAACGCGGGCTTTGTCGCGTTTGGCGCGCATGCCTGTGATGGCGAAGCGGTGGGATTCGTCGCGCACGGTTTGCAATAAATGCAGCGCGGGGCTGTTGGGCGGCAGCCTGAATTGGCGGTTTTGGAATGGCAAAATCAGTTCTTCCAAGCCTGCTTTGCGTTCTACGCCTTTGGCAATGCCCACCAGCGGGATGTGTAAGCCCAGCTCGGCCCATACTTCGGTGGCGATGCGGATTTGCCCCTTGCCGCCGTCAATCAGCACGGCATCCGGGAAGCGGATGTTTTCGCCGTTTTCGCGCGCTTGTTGCATTTTGCCGTAGCGACGGGTGAGCACTTCGCGCATGGCGGCGTAGTCGTCGCCTGCTTTGGCGGTGGTGATGTTGTAGCGGCGGTATTGGCCGGGCTGCATGGCGTAGTCGTCGTACACCACGCAGCTGGCGAGGGTGGCTTCGCCTTGGGTGTGGCTGATGTCAAAGCATTCTAGCCGTTGCAATTCGTTTTCAGGCAGCCCGATGATTTCGGCAAGGGCGGCAACGCGCTCTTGTTGATTGCTGTTTTGCAGCTGGTGTTGCGACAGGGCGTGTTCGGCATTGCGCACCGCCATGTTGAGCCAGACTTTGCGCTCGCCGCGCTCGCCTTGCGTGAATACGATTTGGCGCGGGTGTTCGCTGTTTAACGCGGTTTGCAGGCTTTCAGGCAGCCTGAAATTGGTGATGAACACATCGGGCTTGGGCTTGCCCAAATAATGCTGGGCAACGAAGGCTTCGGCGTAGTCTTGCGGATTGGGGTTGAGGTCTTGGCGGGTGTCGGGGAAGAAGCTGCGATCGCCCACATGCCGCCCGCCGCGTATGCTTACCCAATGCACGCAGATGCTGCCTTGCGCTTGGGCGATGGCGATAATGTCTATGTCTTGCTGCTTGCTGTGTTGGTTTTGGCTGTCAATGAATTGTTTGGATTGCATCACGGCTAGGGCTTGGATTTGGTCGCGCAGTTGGGCAGCGCGTTCAAAGTCTAGCCGTTCGGCGGCAGCGTGCATGGCGGTTTCTAAATCGCGGGTTAAATCGGCGGTGCGCCCGTTGAGAAAGGCGGTGGCGCGGCGCACTTGCTCGGCATATTCTTCGGCGGAAACTGCGCCCACGCAGGGGGCGGAGCAGCGTTTGATTTGATGGAGCAGGCAGGGGCGGTCGCGGTGGGCGAATACGCTGTCTTCGCAGGTGCGCAGGCGGAACACTTTTTGCAAAATTTCTATGCTGTCGCGCACGGCGTAGCCGTTGGGATAGGGCCCGAAGTATTGGTTGGGCTTTTTCAGGCTGCCGCGATAGTAGGCAAGCTGGGGGTAGGCGTGCCCGCTAATCATCAGATAGGGATAGGATTTGTCGTCGCGGAACAGGATGTTGTATTTGGGCGAGAGCGATTTGATCAGGTTGTTTTCCAAAATCAGCGCTTCGGCTTCGCTTTGGGTGAGCGTGATTTCTATCCGCGCCACTTGTTTGAGCATCAGCATGATGCGCGGCGAGTGGTCGTTTTTTTGGAAATAGCTGGACACGCGGCGTTTGAGATTGACCGCTTTGCCGACGTATAACACCGTGCCATCGGCGGCGATCATGCGATACACGCCTGCGCTGTTGGGCAGGGATTTGAGAAAGATTTCTAGGTTGAATTCGGGTTGCGCGATGGGCGGTGGTGTGTGTGGCATTTTCAGGCTGCCTATGTTTGCTTTTGAGGGGTGGAATTATAAAGAAAAGGCAGCCTGAAAAACGAAAAAAGGGGTTTTCAGGCTGCCTTTGGCTGCGGGCGGCGGCTTAATCAAGCGCGGCGCTTTCTATTGCGCTGTCGGTTTGTTGCAGTTCGGCTTCCAGCTTGTCTTGAATGCTGTCGCAGGCAATCGGCTGGGCGGCTTCGTTCCAGCAATAGATGGTGTTGAGTTGCTTGGTGTCGGCGGCGATTTCGCCTTGAAACATCGCGCTACCGTTGGGATAGAACACAATGGCGCGGATGGCGTTATTTTGCTCGGAAACAACGGCGGTGATTTGGTTGTTGTCGTCCAAAATATAGTTGGTTAAGCCCTTGTCGGCGATTTTTGCCGCCAGCACGGCTTTGCCACGGCGCAGGCTTAAAATCATATCGTCAGACGCGCCTTGCTTGAAATCGCCAATTTTCGCCACATCGCCGCCACGCGTGAACCACACGATACGCCCGTTGTTCACATCCGAATCAAACGATTCAATATTGGCATCGTTTTCCAACACAAAGGGTGTGGTTTGCGGTGTTTGGCTGCTTTGGTAAAAATCTTGCACCACGCGCTTGCCATCGGCGGTTGTGCCCAGCAATTCGCGGTAATAGCCTTCGGTGTTGGGCGTGCTGGCGATTTTGCCGTCGCTGCCGAAGTAATACACGGCTTTCTTTTTGGCGGGGGTGAAGGCGATGCTGCTGGTGTAGGTTTCGCTGTTGAGCGGGGCGATTTGCTGCCAGCCTGCGGGCAAGCGCAAGGGAAAATCGGCGGCTTTGGGCGCGGTTTGCTGATGCAAGGTTTTGTTGGCATTGGATTGGGCAAACCCCAGCCATGCGCTGATTTTGCGCACCAGCGCGGCGGCATCATCCGCATTGTGGCAGCCTGAAAGCGAGAGCGCGCAGAGTAGAACGAAGACGGTTTTTTTGAACATGATGGTATTTTGTAAACAAAAAAAAATGATTTTAACTTTTTTTTCAGGCTGCCCTTAATTTTTGCTTTCTTTCTTAACATAAAATAAATTAGAATGCGCCGTTTTTTACAAACCTTGTTTTAAATTAACAAAGAGAAATCATGAGACACACAATTCTTGCTGCTGTTATCAGCTTATTTGCCGCCAGCCATGCAATGGCTGAAACCATCCCTATGCCCGTGGAAAAACTGGGTGAAGTGCAGGGCGTACCGTTTTACAAAGGCTACGGCTCATCTATTGATGCCGACCCCAAAAACCCAAAACGCTTTTACGGCTTAACCGACCGCGGCCCCAACGCCGATGGTGGCAAAAACATCAAAATCTTCTTGCAACCGAGCTTCACACCCAGCATCGGGCATTTTGAAATCCAAGCCAACGGCACAATCAAAAAACTGCGTGACATCCCATTGAAAGACGCCAATGGCAACCCGCTCACCGGCTTGCCCAACCCCAAAGGCTACGGCACATCCAAAGAAACTGTGGTGGATGTTAATAAACAGCCCTTGCAACACGAGATAACGGGCATTGACAGCGAAGGCTTGGCAGTAATGAAAGACGGCACCTTCTGGGTGTCCGATGAATACGGCCCGCACATCGTGCACTTTGACCACAACGGCATTGAGCTGGAACGCATGAGCCCACGCGGCGTGAAAACCAGCGGTCGCCGCTTGCCTGCCGTGCTGGGGCATCTGCGCCCTAATCGCGGCATGGAAGGCTTGACCACCACGCCGAGCAACCGCGTATTGGTGGGCATCATGCAATCTGCCTTGCATAACCCGAGCAAAGATGCGGTGAAAAATAAATCGGTAACGCGCATTGTGTCGTTTGATTTGGCAACGGGCAAAACCAAGCAATATTTGTATCGCCAAGGCGGCGATTATTGGAAAAACTCCGAAATCCGCGCCATTGACGAGCATCGCTTTTTGGTGGACGAACACAACGGCAAAGAAGTGAAACACGTTTATTTGGTTGATTTGCGTGGTGCCACCGACGTTTCCGACCCCGCCGACAGCGAAAACGGCTTGAAAGTGAACGGCAAGGCGATTGAAGAAAACACTTGGGAAGAACTCGCCGCTGCGGGCATCAAGCCTGTGAGCAAAGTTTTGGTGAGCGATGTGAAAAAAGACGTAGATTTTCAATCGTCTAAATTTGAAGGCATGTGGGTGGCAGACGGCGGTAAAACGCTGTGGATCATCAACGACGACGATTTTGGCATTGATTCCAAAGACGATAACACCATCGTGCCCAACCGTTTGCCTAACGGCGAAACCGACGCTACGCGCTTGTATCGCATTCCGTTGAATATCAAATAATCTAACCCTAAAAGGCAGCCTGAAAGCCAGATTGAGCGTTTCAGGCTGCCTTTAATGTGCAGCGCGTGTGCTGCGGGCTACGGTTGTTGCGTAGGGCGCATTGCCCCAACAACGCACGCGGTTTGGCATGGAGGCAGCCTGAAAACGAGTGCGGCACGTTTTAGCCAAGTTCAACGTATCCCAAATGCTGTTTCAGGCTGCTTCTGATAACAGCAAACCCAAAAAGGCAGCCTGAAAACAAGTTCTCCTCATTTTCAGGCTGCCTATCTTTATCCATCGTCTGCTTACGCTTCGTTATTCTCCGCGCTATCGCCCTCGTTCAGCGTATCAACATCGGCATTCACATCATCCACTTCATCGCTTTCTGCCACGGGTTCAATGCTCACCAGCGTGGTACCTTCGTCCAAGTTAATCAGCTTCACGCCCGCAGCGGCGCGTCCTGTTTCGCGCACTTGCTCCACTTTGGTGCGAATCAACACGCCGCCCGATGTAATCAGCATCAAGTCGTCGCTGAGGGCAACCAACGCCGCGCCGACCAATTCGCCGTTGCGCTCGCCCGTATCAATGGCGATGATGCCTTGCCCGCCTTTGCCTTTGCGGGCGTAGTCTTCAATTGGGGTACGCTTGCCGTAGCCGTTGGCGGTGGCGGTTAAAACTTGCAAGCCGCAGTTTTCTTGGGCCACCAGCAGGCTCACGATGCGCCCGTTTTCAGGCAGCCGCATCCCGCGCAAGCCGCCCGAACCGCGTCCGCTGGGGCGCACGCCGTTGCCCGATTTGGGCGCGGCGGTTTCGCTGTCGGCATTATCGTTTTCAGGCTGCATTTCGTTGTCTAACTCAGCATCATCATCTGCCGCATCGGTTTTGCCTGCCCAATATTCGTTAAAACGCAAGGCTTTGCCCAAGTTGGAGAACAGCATAATGTCGTCTGCGCCGCTGGTTTTCACCGCGCCAATCAGGCTGTCGCCCTCTTTGAGCGCGATGGCTTTAATGCCTTTGCTGCTCACATTCTTAAACGCGGAAAGCTGCACTTTTTTCACCATGCCCAGCGCGGTAGCGAAGAACACGTATTCGTTCTCTGGGAACTCGCGCACGGGCAAAATGGCGGAAACTTTTTCGTTTTCGTCAAGCTGAATCACGTTGTTAATCGGGCGACCGCGCGAATTGCGCCCACCCTCGGGCAGGCGGTACACCTTAATCCAATGGCAGCGGCCGAGGTTGGTGAAGCACATCAAATAATCATGCGTGTTGGCGATAAACAGCGTTTCGATAAAATCTTCGTCTTTGGTGGCGGCGGCTTGTTTACCACGCCCGCCGCGCCGTTGCGCTTGGTAATCGCTGGTGGGCTGGGTTTTGATGTAGCCGCTGTGGGTGAGCGTTACCACCATGTCGCGCGGCGGAATCAAATCTTCGTCGGCAATGTCGCCGCCACCAAAGGCGTTGATTTCGCTGCGCCGCTCGTCGCCAAACTGGCTTTTCATTTCCACCAATTCGTCTTCAATAATTTGGCGCACGCGCTCGGGTTTTGCCAAAATGTCTAACAAATCCACAATAATCGCCATCAATGCTTTGTATTCTTTAACGATTTCGTCTTGGTCCAGCCCGGTTAAATTGCGCAGGCTCATGCGCAAAATGGCGCGGGCTTGTTCGTCGGACAGCCAATAGCCATCGGCTTTCAGCCCACGGTTTTCAGGCAGCCATTCGGGGCGGGCTTGGGTTAAATCCAAATCGCTGCGGCTCAACATTTCGCTTACCAAGCTAGATTGCCAAGCGCGGCTCAACAAGGCTTCGCGCGCGGCTTCCACATCGGACGAAGCCTTAATCAGCGCAATCATCTCGTCAATATTAGACAGCGCAACGGCTTTGCCTTCGGCGATATGCCCTTCGGCGCGGGCTTTTTTCAGGCGAAACAGCGTGCGGCGTGTTACCACTTCGCGGCGGTGGCGCAAAAATTCGCTCAAAATTTGTTTCAGATTAAGCAGGCGCGGCTGCCCATCCACCAGCGCCACCATGTTGATGCCGAAGGTATCTTGCAGCTGAGTGAGTTTATACAGTTGATTTAAAATGACTTCGGCGTTTTCGTTGCGCTTTAATTCAATCACGATGCGCGTGCCGTCTTTATCGGATTCGTCGCGCAGTTCGGCGATGCCTTCAATGCTTTTCTCGCGCACCAGATCGCCAATTTTTTCCACCAGCTTGGCTTTGTTTACTTGATACGGGATTTCATCAACGATGATGGCTTCGCGCTCGCCGCCTTTGCCAATCGGTTCAAGATGCGTTTTGGCGCGAATGACCACGCGCCCGCGCCCTGTTTGATAGCCCGCGCGCACGCCTGTTAAGCCGTAGATGGTGGCGCCGGTGGGGAAATCGGGCGCTTTGATGATGTCTATTAACTCGTTGATGTCGGCTTCGGGCTGGTGCAATAGATGCAGGCAGGCTGAAATGGTGTCGCTGAGATTGTGCGGCGGGATGTTGGTTGCCATGCCCACGGCGATGCCTTCCGAACCGTTTACTAGCAGCGCGGGAAAGCGGGTGGGCAGCACCAGCGGCTCTTGCTCGCTGCCGTCGTAGTTATCGCCAAAATTAACGGTTTCTTCTTCTATATCGGCGAGCATTTCGTGGGCGATTTTTGCCATGCGGATTTCGGTGTAACGCATGGCGGCGGCGGCATCGCCATCTACTGAGCCGAAGTTGCCTTGCCCGTCCACCAGCATATAGCGTAGCGAAAAGGGTTGCGCCATGCGCACGATGGTTTGGTACACGGCGGAATCGCCATGCGGGTGGTATTTACCAATCACATCGCCGACCACGCGGGCGGATTTTTTATACGCGCTGTTCCAGTTGTTTTTCAGCTCGTGCATGGCAAACAGCACGCGGCGATGCACGGGCTTCAAGCCGTCGCGCACATCGGGCAGCGCGCGCCCGACAATCACGGACATGGCGTAATCCAGATAGGATTTTTTCATCTCGTCTTCTAGGCTGACGGCGATGGTTTCTTTGGCGAATTGGGAATCGGTTGTGTGGGTCATACGAGCGTTTTGCTGGGGTCAAAAAAGGGGCAATTTTAGCATAAAATGCGGGGGCTTAGGTTGGTTGTAAAACAAGGGGTTAGGGTGGGATTGGGGGATGTGAGAAAAGACAGCCTGAAAACGCAAAATATGTTTTCAGGCTGCCTTTGGCTGGGATTTATTCCAACCAAGTAACCACTTCCGCCGCGGCTTTGCGCGCTTTGGGTGCAATATCTTGGGCGCGGTAGCCGAAGGTTACGGCAACGGACACGCCCCATTCGGCGGGGTCAAACGCGCCTGCTTCGGCGAGCGTGCGGTTCATTTCGTCGTAGTTGAAGCCTTCAATGGGGCAGCTGTCTATGCCGATTAGGGCGGCGCCTGTCATCATGTTGGCAAGGGCGATGTAGGTTTGCTTGCTGCACCAGTCAAACAGGGTGCGCTCGTTGTTTAGCAGATGGGCATCATCGGCTTGGAAGTTTTGGTATTTGGCGAGCGTTTTGCTGATGGCTTCGGGGTCGGTGATGCCGCGCCGTTGGATGCCTTCCAGCATAAAGGGGCTGTCGTAGCGGGCGTTTTTCTTGGCAAGGATAACGACAATATGGCTGGCGGTATCCAGCGTGCTCGCCATGCCCCATGCGAATGGTTTGAGTTTTTCGCGCAGGGCGGGGTTTTGCACGACAACAAAGCGCCACGGTTCGCTGCCAACGGAGCTGGGCGATAGGCGGGCGAGCTCTAGGATGTAGTTGAAATCTTCGGCGCTGATTTTGCGACTGGGGTCGTAATGGCGGCAGGATTTGCGGTATTGGTAGGCGGGGAGAATTTGCTCGCAGGTGAAAAATGTAGTCATGTTGCTTCTTTCTACGTTGGGGTTGAAAAGGGGGATTATAGTTGCGGCAGCCTGAAATGGGCGAATAAGTGATGGGGCTGTCCTAGATAACTCAGGAAATTCCACTTAAGTTAGAATCTTCCTTAT
>CAUQQW010000070.1:0-11247 GCA_963520365.1 uncultured Kingella sp. | reverse complement strand
AAATGTCTTGGTGGGAATTTAGGGGATTTTGGGGAATTTTGCAAAGGTCTCAAAAGCAGCCTGAAAACCATTTCTCGTTTTCAGGCTGCCTTGTTGATTTCGGGGGAATAAATAAAAGCGGGTGATGGGAATCGAACCCACGTCAGTAGCTTGGGAAGCTACTGTCTTACCATTAGACGACACCCGCGAAAGTGGCGGATTATACTGCGTTTTAGGCAGCCTGAAAATGGGAATTAGGCTACAATTCAGCATTTCTTCGCCAAGGTGCTGCCATCATGCAACGTTTTGCTGCTTCCATTTTGCTTGCCCTGCCTATTCTTGCCTTTTTGGGCGTGATGGTGGCTGCGCCGTTGGCAGCGATGCTGGGCTATCAAGACGCGGCGCCGCTGTGGGGCGAGATGCTGGGCGATGCCTATTATCAACAGCGCATTATCTGGACGATTTTTCAGGCTGCCGCCACGGTTTTGCTCACCACCTTGCTTGGCGTGCCGATTGCGTGGGCGTTGGCGCGCTTGCAGTTTGCGGGGCGCACACTGGTGTTGCGGCTGCTGATGCTGCCGTTTATTTTGCCCACTTTGGTGGCGGGCATGGGCGTGCTGGCGCTGTTTGGCGAGCATGGCGCGTTGTGGCGCGGCTGGGCGAACACGGCGGCGCTGTTGCTGTATGGCAATGTGTTTTTCAATTTGCCCGTGATGATTCGCGCGGCGTATCAAGGCTTGGCGAGCGTGCCTGCCAACCGCTTAGCGGCGGCGCAAACGCTGGGCGCGAATGCGTGGCAACGATTTTGGCGTGTGGAACTGCCCGTGCTCAAAGCGTGGCTGGCGGGCGGCGCGTGTTTGGTGTTTTTGTATTGCTTTTCGGGCTTTGGGCTGGCGTTGCTGCTGGGCGGGCAGCAGTTTGCTACGGTGGAAGTGGAAGTTTATCAACTGATTGCGTATGAATTGGACATGGCGCACGCGGCGGTGCTGGTGTGGCTGGTTTTGGGCGTAACCGCGCTGGCGGGGCTGTTATACGCATGGATTAGCCGCCGCACCGATGCCGCCGAAGTGCGTTTTCGGCAGCCTGAAAAAGCGCAAACATGGACGGAACGCGCCTTGCTGCTGTTTGCCTTGTTTACGCTCGCCGTATGTTGCGCCTTGCCGCTGCTGGCGATTGCGTTTCAGGCTGCCCAAGCGGGCGCGGCGTGGCGCGTGTTGTGGGCGGATGATACGCTGGCGGCGTTGTGGAATACGGCGCGGTTTTCAGGCTGCGCGGTGTTGGGCGCGGCGATGTTGGGCGCGTTGCACGCCGCTGCGGCGCGGCAATGGGCGGCGATTCGTGCGCTTACCTTTTTGCCGTTTATGGTGTCGCCCGTGTGCTTGTCGTTTGGCGTGTTGCTGCTGTATCCCAGTTGGGCAGGCAGCTTGGTGATGCTGATTGCGCTGTATGCCTTGCTTGCCTATCCCTTTGTTACCAAAGATATTTTATCCGCATGGGATGCCTTGCCCAGCAATTACACCGCCGCCGCGTGCGTGGCAGGTGCCAGCCGTTTTCAGGCTGCCTATGCGGTTACTCTGCCCTTGCTGTTGCCCGCGCTGCGCCGTGGGCTCACGCTTGCCGCCGCCACCTGCATTGGCGAATTTGCCGCTACGCTGTTTCTCTCGCGCCCCGAATGGACCACGCTGACCACGCTGATTTACCGCTATCTGGGCAAAGTTGGCACAGCAAACCACGACAAAGCCCTTGTGCTGACCGCCGTGCTGATGGGCGCGAGCTTGCTGGTGTTTGTTTTGCTGGATGCGGGCGAGCGGCAGCCTGAAAAGTAATAAAACGGATGGCACAAAAAGCAAAACCCACCAGTTTGAGCGAACTCAGGGACTGATGGGGATAACGAGCGAGATTATAATCGTAATAATTGTGTAATACAACTAAATAGAACAACCCAATGAACATTCATCAATTCAAGCATCTTATTTCCGCCGCCAGACTCAATCGTTATGAGCAAGCAGCCAGTAAACGATCCAATATTTTGTTACTTTACCGCAGCAATATTAAGCTATCGCAAAATTTATTTTCTATGATTTCTATGTTTGAAATTATTTTGCGAAATCAAATTGACATGTGTATTAAACGGAACTACAGCAGCATTGTTGTTCAGCAAAATCCTGATAATTGGTTGCGCGACGCGATTCAACCTACGGGCATTTTTTCTACGCCTAAATGCGCTTATGCAAAGGGCGAAATTAAAAAGGCATACGATAAATTGGTTCATAAAAACCATTATTCACACGATAAACTGGTTGCTGAACTCAACTTTGGTTTTTGGCGATATATGCTGGAGCCCGCGCAATTTAATGCAACCAACAAAATACTTTTGGGTATATTTCCTAATCGTCCGCCTACCACAGCACAGCAACAATACAACCGCAAATATATAGCATCACTCATCAGGCAAATTAACGATTGCAGAAATCGCATCGCTCATCATGAAACCATTTGTTTACGTTACACTCAAAATCAAAACACTTCATATATCAGCACGCAATTTGCGCGTGATACATATTCTGCGATTTTAGATTTACTAAGCTATATGGGTATTCATCCAACTGATTTATATCGCGGCTTAAATATCAATCAGATTATTACGCTATGTAACAAAATAGATAGTTTATAAGAAAGCCCCCCATGACCGCCCCCATGTACACCCTGCTGCTGCTCACGCTCATCATCGCCAATTTCCCCTTTCTCACCCAGCGAGGCTTGGGCATCATCCCGCTCAAACGCAAAACCATTTTGCACCATCTTGCCGAGCTAGCACTGGGGTTTATCGGCATCGCCGCCATTGCGTATGTGTTGGAAAGCCGCTCAGGCAGCGTGCATCGGCAGGATTGGGAGTTTTACGCCACCGTGGTGTGCTTATATTTGGTGGCGGCGTTTCCCGCGTTTGTGTGGCGGTATTTTTGGCAGGGGCGCAATCGGGAATAGGGCGGTTTTATGCAAAGGCAGCCTGAAAACGAGCGAAACGAGTTTCAGCGGAGCTAAAACAGCATCTAAAAATGTTTTCAGGCTGCCTTAGTGCTGTTTACAAGGTAATCTCTTCCAAATCGGCAAACTCGGGATGGCGCGCCAAATAGTGAATGGTAAACGAGCATTCGGTGCGCACTTTCACGCCCTGCCGTTGCGCTTCGCTTAAAGCGGCATGTACCAAATCGGCGGCAATGGCACGACCGTGCGGCGTGGGCTGGGCTTCGGTGTGTTCCAACAGCCAAACGCCGTTATCCAGCGGGCGATAGGCAACGTAAGATGTTTCGCCGTTTTCGCTGTATTCAAAACGGTGGGTGATGGGGTTGTGGGTAATGATGCGGGGCATGATTGGGTTCTTTCTAAAAGAAACGCGCTGCGCTCGTTTTCAGGCTGCCTTATATGTATGATTACAATAAAAAAATCTCTACAACCGAAATTGTAGAGATTTTGCGAAACCCTTATTTCAATTTGGTTTCTTTGTAGATAACGTGTTTGCGGGCAACGGGGTCAAATTTTTTGATTTCCAATTTGCCAGGCATAGTACGTTTGTTTTTGGTAGTGGTGTAGAAATGACCTGTACCAGCAGAAGATTCTAGTTTGATTTTATCGCGCATGATTCATTCCTTTATTTAGATGGCTTCGCCGCGGGCGCGTAAATCAGCCAAAACAGCGTCGATGCCGTTTTTGTCGATGGTGCGCAATGCTGCGTTGGTTACTCGGATGCGAATCCAACGGTTTTCGCTCTCTACCCAAAAACGACGTGATTGCAAGTTAGGCAAAAAACGACGTTTGGTTTTGTTGTTGGCGTGTGATACGTTGTTGCCAGACATTGGACGTTTGCCCGTTACTTTGCAAACTTTTGCCATGATGGGTCTCCAAACTGTGATTTTAAAAAATGGTGAAATTGGTTTATGGGGTAAACCGCTAATTTGGGCAATCTTTACAGTGGGTTATCTACATTTTTTGTGTGGATTGCCCGTTGAATGGTTGCATGAAGCAAATAAGATTTGCCTGAAAAACGGGCGATTATACTGGGTTTGTTGTTGTATTGCAAAGGATTTATGGGTGGTGGCGGGGCTTAATCGGTGTTTTCCCAAGTGGGGTAGGGGTGGGTGCTGAGATAGGCGTTGGTGTAGCGCCCGTCGCTGGTGATTTCTTTGCCAAGCCAGCTGGGGCGAGGATAGGCGGTGGTTTCGCTGGGGAGTTCTAGTTCGGCGAGAATGAGCGGGGCGTTGTCGCCGAGAAATTCGTCGATTTCAAAATGATGCCCATCATATTCAATAATGTAGCGGTTTTTTTCTACTTTGAATGGGCAGAGCGTGGCGAGCATTTGTTGGGCTTCTGCTAGTGGGATGGGGTATTCGTATTCGCTGCGGGTGGTGTCGCTGATGTAGCCTTTGATGGTGAGCCATGCGTTATCGCCGATGATGCGCACGCGGATGCTGCATTCTTTGGCAACGGTGAGATAGCCTTGGTGGAGGCGTTGCGGGGCGGAGGCGTGTTGTCGCCATGTGTTGTTGGCGAGCAGGAAGCGGCGTTCGATTTCTAGGTTGGGGATGGTCATTTGGGTTTGCCTTGGAATAGGGTTCGGCAGCCTGAAAACGGGTTTCAGGCTGCCTTTGGGGTCAGAAGGGTTTGAACAGGACGAGGTAGAGCGCGGCGAGCAGGGCGAACACGGGGATTTCGTTGAAGACGCGGTACCATTTGTGGCTGTGGCGGTTGCGCTGCTGTTCAAAGGCGATAAGCAGTTGGCGGCAGGCGATGTGGTAGGCAGCGAGCAGGATGCCGATGGTGAGCTTGCCGTGCGTCCAGCCTGCGGCGGGGAGTTGGGCGAGCATGAGCGTGCCGAAGATGAGTGCGCCGATGCCCCACGGGGTCATGAATTTATACAGTTTTTGCGCCATAATCAGCAGGCGGCTGTATTCTTCGGGGGTTTGGGCGAGGGCGAGATTGACGTAGATGCGGGGCAGGTAAAACAGCCCTGCGAACCATGCGATGATGAAGAAGATGTGGAAGAATTTGAGCCAAAGATACATTTTCAGGCTGCCTTGGATTGGAAAAACGGCTGAGTATAGCAGATTGGGCGGGGGCGAATATCGGCTTTGCGGGGCAATACAATCAGGCAGCCTGAAACCGGGTAATGCGCGTTTCAGGCTGCCTTTGGTGTGGCTAAACGGGGCTTATTTGGCGGGCTTGTGATAAATCCATTCTTTGCTCCACAACGCGATGCCCACCAGCAGTGCGGGGATGGTAAGCACGGTGGCGACGGTTTTGAAATCCCAGCCCCAGTTTAAAAACCATGCGCCCGCAAAGGCGGAGGCAAACGCGCCGATGCGCCCGATGCCGTGCATCCAGCCGTTGCCCGTGGCGCGCGCTTTGAGCGGGAAGAACATGCTGGACAGCGCGTTCATGCCGGTGCCGCCGCCGTTGAGCGACACGCCCAGCAGGAAGGCGAGCAGGCACATCAGCGCGTAGCTGCCCAGCACGCCGCTCAACCCCACCAGCACCAGCGCGCCCGATGCGTACCACAGCGCCACGGTTTTGCCCGCATTGAACCGATCCATCAGCCAGCCCACGGCAACCGAGCCGAGCGGCCCGCCCAGCTGGAACATGGCGGAAACGATGCTGGCCTGTTCGGCGCTCATGCCGCTTTCTTTAATCATGGTGGGCATCCAGCTGCCGAGCAGGTACACCAAAAACAGGTGCGAAAAATAGGCGAGCCACAGCAAAAGGCTGCCGGCGCGGTAGTGCGCATTGAGCACGGTTTGCACGGGCGATTCGTTGCTCGCGGCGGCTTCGGCTTCGCTGGGGAGAGTGTGGTGGGGCAGCACAAACACGCTGTGTTCGGTGGTGCTGTTGGGCACGCAGCGTTCTACTAGGGCGCGGATTTGCGCTTGGTCGCCGCGTTTGTGAATCAGAAAGCCGATGCTTTCAGGCAGCCTGAAAAACATAATCACGCTTAAAACCAGCGGGGTGATACCGCCCACATAAAACACGCTGTGCCAGCCGTAATGCGGGATGAGCCATGCCGCCAAGAAGCCGCCACCCGCTGCGCCCACGGTGAACCCTGCGAACACGATGGTAATCAAAAACGCGCGTTTGCGGGCGGGGGAAAACTCGGTTACCAGCGTGGCGGCGTTGGGCATGATGCCACCCATGGCGCAGCCTGCGATAAAGCGGAACACCACCAGTTGCCAGATGTCGCCGGCGTGGGCAACCAGCAGCGTGGCGCAGCCGAAGCACAACACGTTGCCCAGCAACACTTTGCGCCGCCCAAATTTATCCGCCAAAGGGCCAGTAATCATCGCGCCCACCGCCAAGCCTGCCAGCGCCGCGCTCAACACAGGGGCGAGCGCGTTGTTGGTGAGCTGCCAGTCGGTTTTGATATAGGGGGCAACAAAGCCCATGATGGCAACATCAAAGCCATCGGCAACCACAATAAAAAAACACAAAGCAATGATGAGTTTTTGATAGGCGCTGATGGGATTGCGATCCAGTAATTGGCGAATGTTAATTTCTTGCGATGGGGTTTGATTGTGAGACTGCGGCATGAGAAAACCTTGTTAATTTGCGTTAAGCGGAATGTATCAAATTTTGGCGCGGCACTTGGGATTGTTTTGGTCTATGGATTAGGACTGCGGGTTATTTGGCAGCCTGAAAACGGGGTTGAGCTTCGCCGAAATTTACTGCGTTCGTTTTCAGGCTGCCGTTTGGGGTGCAATTTGTTGGCAATGTTTTGCTGATGGTATTTCAGTTTTCAGGCTGCCTTTGGCGGCGAAATTAAAAGGCGCGCACCTGCCGCTGATGCAGCCTGAAAAACTAAACCCACCCCGCGCCATGCTCACTTCGCCCGCTTGTCTTCAATATGCACCACGCGCAAATCATCCGCATCCGCCGCGCGGCGAGAGCGCCCCAGCAAACCAATCGGCAAATCGTTGTCGTCGTCGCCTTCATCGGGGAACACGAAATTCAAAATATCGGGATGATGGCAGGTAACCACCCAGCCCCTGTCGTCCAACAGCGTAACCACATCAAAATCCGCCGAAGATGTGCCCACGCGCACCGCGCCAAATTCGCGCAGCAAAGCCGTTGCCTGCGCCGCCAAATCCGTTTCAGGCTGCATCAGAATCACGCACGTTCCCTGTTCAAACAATACCCACGATTTATCATCGCCCTGAATGCAATCACGCCATGCGGCGATGTAGTCTTGCGTTGTATGTTCCATTTTTGTTCCTTATATTTTTGTTCCTTATAACTGAGCGACTTGGCGCAATACTTCGGGCGTGGTCGTCTCCAAGCCAAAGTATTCCAAATAAGCAGGAATCTGCTCAAACAGCATATCCGTTGCCACCTGAATGGTGCAGCCTTTTGCCTGCGCCGCTGCCAAAAACGGCGTTATCGGGCGGCTCAACACCACTTCGCCCACAAACGCATCGGGGGCAATCCGCGCCACATCCAACGGCAGCGCATCGCCGTCATACATTCCCAAAGGCGACGCATTCGCCACCAAATCAAAGCCTTGTGGGTCGTTGCTGCCCGTTTCCACCGCTAAATCGGGGTAATGATGGCGCAACCGCGCCACCAGCGCTTCTGCCTGCGCGGCATTAGGGTCAAACAACGCCAACCGCGCCACGCCCGCCGCCGCCAAACTCGCCGCAATCGCGCTGCCCACGCCGCCCGCGCCTGCCAGCAAAGCCGATTTACCCTGTGGCGCAAAGCCCTTGCGCACCATGCCGCGCACAAAGCCTTCGCCGTCAAACATATCGCCTTGCAATTTGCCATCCGCGCGGCGGCGCACGGCATTGCACGCACCCGCAATCTGCGCGGTGGGCGAGATTTCGTCTAACAAGGCGATGGTGGTTACTTTATGCGGCATGGTAATCAACGCGCCCAGCGTGTTTTCGTTGTGGAACACGGCGCGCAAGAAATCGGCGTAGTTATCCGCTTGGCAGGCAAACGGCACGACCACGGCATTGATGCCACGCGCTTGGAAATAAGGGTTGTAAATCATCGGCGATTTGAAGGTGTGCGTGGGGTAGCCGATGTGGGCGATGATTTGGGTTAAGCCGTTGATCATGGGAAGTCCTTTGGGGATAGAGTGGGTTAGCGCACAGTAGGCAGCCTGAAAACCGTTTTCAGGCTGCCTTATGGCTGTTTGTGCCGCCATAACGCGCATATTGTGCCCAGCGAAAAAAGATAAAGCGCGGGCAAATAAATGATAAACAACGCTGGATTGGCGGTAAATAATTGCGACCACGCGTTTTGCGGATGTTGCACCATTGCCCGCCCAGCCATCAGCAATGCCATCGCAAACGCGCACAAAGGCAGCCACAGCGTGAGCCATTGTGTGCGTTTCTTTGCCGCGCGGTATAACCGTTTAGCGCATTGAACTTGCCGCGCCGAGTAGCCCAATCGGCGCAACAGCCATTGGGGAAACCGCTCGTATCCCTGCCACGCTGCCATTATCACGGCAAACATAGCAAGGGCATCAGGCAAATGCCAATCGCCATACGCTTGCGGATGATACGCGCCAAGCCGCACCAATAGGCACAACAGCAGTAGGCAGCCTGAAAACCATAATGGCAAGCCACAAGCATAAATCAGAGCCACGCGGCGCAAGTTGGAACCTGTATTCATTATTTGCATAGGCAGATTTGATGACATAAAAGCGAGGATACAAGGCAAAAAGCGCAGCAAGGTAAACACCTTGCGAGTATTTTTAACGCGGTAGCCGCGTTTTTAGGGCATTAAAGATGCCTATGAAAATAGTGAATGTAGGTTCTTATTTTCAGGCTGCCTTCCCCTTACGCGCCACAAACTGCAACGCCGCCTGGTAGCCAAACGTGCCCAGCCCCACAATCACACCCACCGCCTTATCTGACAAATACGAATGATGGCGGAACGCTTCGCGCGCGTGCACATTAGAGATATGCACTTCCACAAACGGAATGCCCACGCCTGCAAGCGCATCGCGAATCGCCACGCTGGTGTGGGTGAACGCGCCTGCGTTGATGATAATCCAGTCGGTGTTGCCGCGCGCCGCTTGGATGGTATCCACAATCGCGCCTTCATGGTTGCTTTGAAAATGGCGCACGTTCACGCCCAGCTCGGCGGCGGTTTTGTCCAAATCGGCCGACACATCCGATAGCGTTTCTGCGCCGTAAATATGCGGCTCGCGCGCGCCCAGTAGGTTTAGGTTCACGCCGTTAATCACCAAAACATTCATCGCGTATCCTTTCACAAAATGCGTTAAAACAAGTAAAGCAGCAGGATTATAGCCGCTTGCTGGGCATATTTCGCCCAAGGCAGCCTGAAAGCGCGGCAAGCAAAACGATAACGCTAACGATGAATGCGAAATTGGCAAAATAAAATGCTTTTGGGCGAAATTGCGCGATTTTGTATCGCTCAGCGCGGCAAAAAACATTTAGGCAGCCTGAAACGCGGTGTGTGCTTTAATTTCGCAGAAACTCGCTTCGCTCGTTTTCAGGCTGCCTAAACCAATTTAACGCATCGTCCACCCAACTTAACACCACACGCAGGTATCATCCGCACTTAGCATTTTCAATCTAAATTCAACCCCTTATCCATAAGGAAAAACCATGAAACGCTCCACACTACTTGCATCCACCGCCGCTTTGCTATTGAGTGCTGGCGTCGCCGTTGCCGCTGGCGAAGCCGCAAAAAAACAACCCAAAGACGATATGCCACCGCCCGCGCATGGCGATAAAAACCAAGGCAATCGCCCACACAAAGCCAAAGGCGACAAATGGGCGCAACGCGGCGGTCTGCCACGCGGCTTTGACGAGCTGGATTTAAGCGACGCGCAAAAAAGCAAAATCCGCAGCATCATGGCGCAATACCGCCCGCAGCAGCCTGAAAACCACGCTGCCCGCCGCGCCGAGTTCCAACAAAAAATGGCGCAACGCCAAGCCCAAGAGCAACAGCTTATCGGCGGCAAAAATTTTGACGAACAAGCCGCCCGCAAGCTGATTGCCGAACGCCAACAAGAACGTGCCGAGCTAGAACGCCAACACGCCGAGCGCGAATTGCAAATGCTCCGCGTGCGCCACGAAGCCTTCCAAGTGCTCAACCCCGCGCAGCAGCAACAATACATCGCCCTGCAAAAACAGCAGCAACAACGCTTCGCCGAGCGCATAGCGCAACGCCGCCCATAAGCATCAAAGCAATCCCACGCTAAAAGGCAGCCTGAAAACACGTTTCCCCCGTTTTCAGGCTGCCTTTTAAGCGCCAAGCAACAGCACAAATCATTCACACAATCTTCATACAATCTTTACAACCATCCCCTATAATCCCCCATTCTCAAATCTCAACCACAAGGGCAAGCCCATGAGCCATATCAGCAGCACCCAAACCATCCCCGAGCATACTCAAATTCCGCGCCATGTCGCCATTATTATGGATGGCAACGGACGCTGGGCAAAAAAACGCTTTCTGCCGCGCGTGATGGGGCATAAAAAAGGGCTGGATGTGCTGGAAAACATCTGCCACATCTGCAACGACGCTGGCGTGCGCTATCTCACCGTGTTTGCCTTTTCCACCGAAAACTGGCGCCGCCCTGCCGATGAAGTTTCGTTTTTGATGGGATTATTTTTGGTGGCGCTGCAAAAAAAGGTTATCCAAATGAACGAAAAAGGTGTGCGGCTGAAAGTGATTGGTGACCGCAGCCGCTTCACGCCCGAAATCCAACAAAGCATTGTGGATGCCGAAGCGCTCACCGCGCAAAACACAGGCTTAACGCTCACCATCGCAGCCGACTACGGGGGACGCTGGGACATCCTGCAAGCCGCCAACAGCCTGATTGCCGAAGGCAAAAGCCACATCAGCGAAGATGATCTCGCCAGCCGCTTGATGCTTGCCGAAGCGCCCGAGCCAGATTTATTCATCCGCACGGGCGGCGAAACGCGCATCAGCAATTTTATGCTTTGGCAAATGGCGTATGCCGAATTTTATTTCACCCCCGTGCTGTGGCCCGATTTTAACGAAGCCGAGATGCGCCAAGCCTTTGCTTCGTTTACCCAGCGCGAACGCCGCTTCGGGCGCACTTCCGAGCAATTGCCCAGCGAGCAACAGCGCCCCGAATAGCGTGGCAAAGGCAGCCTGAGACCTTTGCAAAATTCCCCAAAATCCCCTAAATTCCCACCAAGACATTTAGGGGATTTCTCATGAGTACCTTCTTTCAGCAAACCGCACAAGCCATGATTGCCAAACACATCGACCGTTTCC
>CAUQQW010000069.1:0-11278 GCA_963520365.1 uncultured Kingella sp. | reverse complement strand
GGCGAAGCAAAGAAAAGTAAGTGCCCCGTCGGCACGAGACGCATGGTTAAAGCTACACTAAAAGCCAACCACAAAGCAGCAACCCATTTTCAGGCTGCCTTATCCTGCAAACAAAGGCAGCCTGAAAACCAAAATTGCCAAACAAACCACGCCCCCAAAAAAATCCCACACACACAAAAAGCAGCCCAAAAACGCACCAAACACATTTTCAGGCTGCCCATCTATTCACTTCAATCAAATCCTACTTCGCAAACTTCTCCAACGCCGCCACGGCTGGCAATTCCTTGCCTTCCAAAAATTCCAAAAACGCGCCGCCGCCCGTTGAGATATAGCTGATTTTATCGGTAACGCCAAATTTGGCGATGGCCGCCAGCGTATCCCCGCCGCCCGCAATGGAAAACGCATTGCTCGCGGCAATCGCTTCGGCAACGGCTTTGGTGCCGCCGGCAAAGTTGTCAAATTCAAACACGCCAACGGGCCCGTTCCACACAATCGTGCCCGCGTTTTTCAGGATTTCTGCCAAGCGCGCGCGCGATTGCTCGCCGATGTCCAAAATTTGCTCGTCCTTGCCGATTTGGTTCACATCGCGCGGCAGCGGCGCGGCAGTTTCGGAAAACTCGGTTGCCACAATGCAGTCCACAGGCAGCGGAATCGGGTTGCCGCGCTGCGCCATTTTTTCCATAATCGCGCCCGCTTCGTTCACCAAATCGGCTTCCACCAACGATTTGCCCAATTCCTTGCCCTGCGCCAGCAAGCAAGTATTGGCGATGCCGCCGCCCACAATCAGCTCGTCCACCTTGTCCGCCAAGCTGTTCAAAATGGTGAGCTTGGTGGACACTTTGCTGCCCGCCACAATCGCCACCAGCGGGCGAGCGGGGTTTTTCAGGGCTTTGCCCAGCGCGTCCAATTCCGCTGCCATCAAAATGCCCGCGCAGGCAAGCGGCGCGGCGGCGGCAACGGCTTCGGTGGAGGCTTGGGCGCGGTGCGCGGTGCCAAAGGCATCGTTCACAAAAATATCGCACAAGGCGGCGTAGGCTTTGCCCAGCTCGGGGTCGTTTTTCTTTTCGCCTTTGTTAACGCGCACGTTTTGCAGCAGCGCAACTTCGCCTGCTTTCAGGCTGGGTTTGCGCTCGCGCCAATTATTGAGCACGATGATGTCGCGGTCTAATAATTCCGCCAAACGCGCGGCAATGGGGCCGACATCGTCTTCGGCGTGGAACTCGCCTTCGGTGGGGCGACCCAAATGCGTCATCACGATAACTGCTGCGCCGTTGTCCAAGCAATATTGAATGGACGGCAGCGAAGCGCGAATGCGGGTATCGTCGCTGATTTTGCCGTCTTTAAAGGGCACGTTTAAATCGGCGCGAATGAGCACGGTTTTGCCGTTTACATTTTGGTCGGTGAGTTTGAGAAATGGCATGGAGAAGTCCTTTACAAGGGGTTGGGAAAGGGGTTTCAGGCTGCCTCAATTGGCGAAGCGGGCTGATAATAGCTGCCGTATTCCTGCTCTATTTGCTGCAATAAGGTTTTAGCGGGCAGCGGCAACCAATCTGAGGAAAGATTAAATTCTGGCTGGCTAAGAAATGCTTTGTGTTCATGTGGCGGGATGTTGGCAAGATACGGTTTGGGGTGTTTGAGTTTAATGGTTAAGCCGTGTGAGCAAGGAAATTCAGAAGACAATCGTATATCGTCAATATCTTGCCATGCGATTGTGCCAAGCTGCGAAGCGGTTAAGCCGTGTTCATCAAGGCGAAACAGGTAGTAGCTGCCGTATTCTTGCGCGATTTGTTTCACTATTTTTTTAGCAGGCAGGGGCAGACAACCTCGGGGAATTTGCAAGACATGAAACCGCTGAAACGATTTGCGCTTGTGCGGTTTGATTTTGGCAGCATAAGGCTCAGGTTTTTTAATTTTGATCTCAATACCATAAACATAAATGAAACCCTTGTTGGATTCCAAATAGGGCTGTATATATTCAATATCTTGCCATGCGATGGTGCCGACGGGGGCGTAGTTTATGCCCTGCTCATCAATCACAAGCAGCGATTTTTGACGATAAGTCTCCAATACATCAATGAAATGATGAAAGAACGTGCCAACAATCAACATGAAACACAAAACGCAAAAAGCCATTACCCCAAGGGACGAAGCGTTAAATGCTTGATATAGAATGAATAGCAGAATAGATAACCCAGTCAGTAATGACACGGTAATAAGAAAGCGGTTAAACGGGATAACAATGGGCTGGTGCATGGTTTTTTCCTTTTCAGGCTGCCGAAAAACAGAATAACAAGCCACGCAATGATACCTGAGAACAACGCCAAAAGGCAGCCTGAAAACGGGCGGATACTCGTTTTCAGGCTGCCTTTTTAAGCGCGCCAAGCTATGCCGTGATGGCTGTTTAGGCGGCCGCAAACAAATCGTTCAACCCTTCGGCAATGGTGGGATGGGTGAAGATTTGGTTTTTGATGTAGCTGGCGGGGATTTTATGGTCTATCGCCATTTTGAACAGGTTGATGATTTCATGCGATTCGGCGCAAAACAGGGTTACGCCGAGAATTTCGCCGCTTTCGCTGTCCACAATCGCTTTGAGCAGACCATCGGTTTGTCCCAAAATTTTGGCTTTGGGGATGGCTTCGGCTTTCAGTTTCAGCACTTTATAGCTACGCCCTGATTGCGCGGCGGCGGTTTCGGTCATGCCGATGTGCGACAGCGGCGGCTCGGTGAAAGTGGTGGTGGGGAAGGTGGCGCGGTCGTCGCGGCTGCGCGTGCCGTTGCCAAGCAGTTGGTCGCGCACGATGCGGTAATCATCCAACGAAATGTAGGTAAACATTGGGCTGCCCGCCACGTCGCCCATCGCCCAAATATGCTCTTTGCCGATCACGCGGCATTGGGCATCGGTGGCGATAAAGCCGCGCTCGGTGGTGGCGATGCCTGCGTTTTCCAGCGCGAGCGCGGCGGTGTTGGGATGCCGCCCAATCGCCACCAACACGGCATCGGCGGCAAATTCGCCCTGATTAGTTTGCACCACCACGCCATCGCCCTGCTCAGCAAAGGCGTTGATGGCAATGCTTTGCACTACGTTGATTTGGCGGCTGTTTAACACGCGCAGCATTTCTTCGGCGATGTCGCGGTCTTCGCGCGGCAGGAACACGGGGCTGTTGTCTAAAATGGTTACTTGGCTACCAAATTGTTGATACATAAAGGCAAATTCCAGCGAAATATAACCGCCACCAATAATCACCAGCCGCTCGGGGCGCTCGGCAAGCGACAGCATTTCGGTGCTGTAATGCACGCGCGGATGGTCTGCGCCTGCAACGTTAAGCGGATTAGACGTTGCGCCTGTGTTGATGAAAATGCGCTCAGCGTGGATGGTTTGCTCGCCTTGTGCGCCGCGCAGGATAACGGTGTGCTCGTCTTGAAACTGGGCTTGGGCGTGGATGATTTGCACGTTTGCCATGTTGTCTAGCTTGGCAAAGTTGGCGGCGCGTAGCTTGGGGATTAGGCTGTTTTTGGCTTGCATGGCAGCCTGAAAATCGTGATGCTTGGCGCCTTCCACCAATAATTTTTTGCTGGGAATGCAGCCGATGTTGATGCACGTTCCGCCATCCATTTGATCGTTTTGTTCTACTAAAACAACGGATTGCCCGTTGTTGGCTAAATCGGCGGCAAGGGTTTTGCCTGCTTTGCCAAAGCCGATGATGAGATTTTGTGTGTGCATGGTGGTCTCCAAAATAAAAAAACAAGATGCGGATGATAAGGGCATCTTGTTGGCGAGTATGGTGTAAACGGCGCGTTTTATGGTGAAAAGGGCTGGTTTGGGCGCTTGGTGGTTTTCAGGCTGCCTTAATCTACATCGTAGTCGCGCATTTTGCGTTCTAGGCTGTCTAAGCGGCGGTTGGTGTGTTCTATTTGGCGTTGCAGGTTGCCAAGCTGCTGTTGGCAGTCGTTCAGCTGGCTGGCGAGTTGGCTGTATTGTTCTTGATTGATTGGGCTGCTCGGGCTATCTGCGGCAGCCTGAAAACCGAAAGTTTCAACGGAGTTAGAACGGAAAAATTGCCCGATGTTTTGCAGGGTTTGCCCGATTTGCTGGGCTTTTTGCGCGAGCGCGTGGGCTTGGTCTTCGCCGAAGATGCGTTGCAAGTCTTGCTGCGGCGTGTAGCGCAGTTGGCTGCAACAGAGCATCAGGTTCATGCCGATGGTGGCATCGCCTTCTATGGCAAGGTCGCTGAATTGGGGCATTGCGCCGCGCAGGATGTTGGGCAGGGCGTCGTTGTGCAGAATCAACGTGCTGTCGGGGCGTTGCGTGCTGGCTTCTAGCAAGCCTTGGGCGTTGATGCGCCCGATGATGTTCAGGCTGCCTGTTTGCAGGGCGATGGTGATGCCGTTGTAGCCTGCGAGTTGGGCGCAGACTTCGGGGTTGTGCGACAGGAGATGGTTGATGAGTTGGATGGAGAGCATTTGGCTATGGGTTTTCAGGCTGCCTAATGGTGCAACAGGGGCAGCCTGAAAATAGGATTGGTGTGTTTTGAAAAGGAAGGAACTTGGGTTGATGGCGTTTTCAGGCTGCCTTTGCCGTTCCCTGGGCAGCCTGAAACTTCATACTTCGGATGATTACGCCTTGGCTTGCCAAGTATCTTTCAACCCCACCGTGCGGTTAAACACAGGCTGTTGCCCTGTTTTATGGTCATAACGGTCGGTAACAAAATAGCCGATGCGCTCAAACTGCCAATGGCTTTCGGGCAGCAAATCGTTCACCGCGCTTTCGGCATAAGCGGTGATTTCGCGCACCGAATCAGGGTTGAGAAAATCGGTAAACGGCAGATATTCGCCATCGTCGCCGCGCACCGCATCGGGGCGTTCCACCGTAAACAAGCGGTCATACAGCCGCACGGTAATCGGCGTGGCGTGCTCAGCAGACACCCAATGAATCACGCCTTTCACCTTGCGCCCTTCGGGGTTTTTGCCCAGCGTGTCGTGGTCTATCGTGCATTTGAGTTCCACAATTTTGCCGTTTTCGTCTTTTACCACTTCATCGCAGCGCATCACATAGCTGTGGCGCAGGCGCACTTCGCCGCCCAGCGTCAAACGCTTCCAGCCCTTGGGCGGCACTTCGGCAAAATCGTCTTGCTCAATATAAATCGTTGCGCCAATCGGCACATCGCGCTCGCCAAACTCGGGATGGTTGGGATGGAACGCGGCGGTGCGGCTTTGGGTAACGCCCGCTTGGTAATTGGTGAGCGTAACTTTCAGCGGGTTTAACACCGCCATCAAGCGCGGCGCGGCGTGTTCCAATTCCTCGCGGATGGCGCCTTCCAGCACGCTCATGTCCACCACGTTTTCCGATTTGGAAATGCCGGCGCGTTTGGCAAACAGGCGCAGCCCCTCGGGCGTGTAGCCGCGGCGGCGCATACCGGAGATGGTAGGCATGCGCGGGTCGTCCCAGCCGCTGACGTGTTTTTCGGTTACCAGTTGGTTGAGCTTGCGTTTGGACGTGATGGAATACAGCAATTCCAAGCGCGAGAACTCGTATTGATGTGGGCGCGTGGCGTGCGGCGCGGGAATGTTGTCCAACACCCAGTCATACAACGGGCGGTGGGCTTCAAATTCGAGCGTGCACAGCGAGTGGGTGATGCCTTCGATGGCGTCGGAAATGCAGTGGGTGTAGTCGTACATCGGGTAGATGCACCATTTGTCGCCGGTGTTGTGGTGGTGGGCGCGGCGGATGCGGTAAATCACGGGGTCGCGCAGATTGATGTTGCCCGATGCCATGTCGATTTTCAGGCGCAGGGTTTTGCTGCCGTCGGGGAATTCGCCGTTTTTCATGCGCGTGAACAGGTCGAGGTTTTCTTCGATACTGCGGTCGCGGTAAGGGCTGTTTTTGCCTGCTTCGGTCAGCGTACCACGGTATTCGCGCATTTCTTCGGGTGTCAAATCATCGACATACGCTTTGCCGTCTTTGATTAAACCGACGGCGTAGTCGTAAAGCTGGTCGAAATAGTTGGAAGCGAAACGCGGCTCGCCCGCCCAATGGAAACCCAGCCACTCGACATCTTCTTTGATGGCGTTGACGTATTCGTCGTTTTCTTTTTCGGGGTTGGTGTCGTCGAAACGCAGGTTGCATTGCCCATCAAAAATGTAAGCTAAGCCGAAGTTAAGGCAGATGGATTTGGCGTGCCCGATGTGCAAATAGCCGTTGGGCTCGGGGGGAAAGCGGGTGTGGATGGCGGCGTGCGCGCCCGTTTTGAGGTCGTCTTCGATGATGGTGCGGATGAAGTGGTTGTCGGCAAATTGGTCTTTGGTCAGCATGGTGGTCTCACAAATGATTTTCAGGCTGCCTTTGAACTGTGATGCAGCCTGAAAACGGTCAATGAAATGGGAGCGAATTGTACCCGAAAGCAGCCGTTTTGTGGGCTTGGCAAACCGCTCTAAAATAATCTGCGCCGGATGCGAAAAACCGCTTGCGTTGCCCCCTGTTTTTGCGTTTAATCGCGCCTGTTTTCCAAGCCTTTTATTGACCCTAGGCGTGCTTAAAACCACGCCCTTTTTATTTAGGAACCAACATGAACAAAACCCTGCTTGCCAGCATGCTCGCCGCCTTATTCTTGGGTGCGTGCAGCGGTTCGGACAACCAAGACCAGTCGGCTGCTGTCGCGTCCGAATCCGCGCAAAAGAACAACGCTGCCACCAGCCAACTGAATCTTTACGTTTGGTCTGATTATGTAGACCCCGACACCATCACCGAATTTGAAAAAAACAATTCAGTTGAAGTAACCCAAGCGTTTTATGACAGCAACGAAGTATTGGAAGCCAAGGTTTTAACAGGCAAATCAGGCTTTGACCTCGTCGCCCCATCCATCGCCAACGTCGGACGGCAAATCAAAGCGGGCGCGTATCAGGAAATCGACAAAAGCCAAATCCCCAACTACAACAACATCGACCCCGAGCTGCTCAAACTGATGGCGCAAGTGGACGCGGGCAACAAATACGCCGTTCCCTATTTCTGGGGCATCAACACCCTGGCCATCAACAAAAAACTCGTCGCCAAAGCCCTCGGCACAGACCAACTGCCCGCCAACGAATGGGATTTGGTTTTCAACCCCGAATACACCGGCAAACTCAAACACTGCGGCATCAGCTTTTTTGACAGCCCCACCGAACAATTCCCCCTTGTGCTCAAATATATCGACAAAGACCCCAACAGCAACGACAAAGCCGACCTGGAAGCCGCCGCCGAAACCATGCGCAAAGTACGCCATGACGTGCGCCTGTTCAGCTCGTCTGGCTACATCAACAATCTCGCGCAAGGCAATTTATGCGTTGCCATCGGCTACGGCGGCGATTTGAACATCGCCAAACGCCGCGCCGCCGAAATCGGCAACAACGACATCCAAGTGCTCACCCCCAAAACAGGCGTAGGCATCTGGATAGATTCGTTCATGATTCCCAAAGACGCCAAAAACGTTGCCAACGCGCATAAATACATCAACTACACGCTGGATGCCAAAGTCGCCGCCAAAAACGGCAATTTTGTAACCTACGCCCCGGCCAGCCAAGGCGCGCGCGCGCTGATGGACAAAACGCTTGCCGACGACCCGTCCATTTTCCCCAGCCCCGAAACCAAAGCCAACAGCTTTGTGGTGCTGCCCAAAACGCCCGAAACCGTCAAACTGCAAACCCAGCTTTGGCTCAACCTCAAAACCAAACGCTAAATCCGCCCAGCAGGCATCTTGCGACACAGATGCCTGTTTTGCCTGTGTTTAGGCAGCCTGAAAACGGGTTTTGTTCATCTCAACCTCGTCGAACTTCGTTTCAGGCTGCCTCATCCCCCCCAACACCGCCATGAATCCCCTCATCACCCACCTGCGCCCCGCCAAACACGAAGACTGCCACACCATCTACGAACTGCACCGCCTATCCGTGCGCCACACCTACATCAAAAGCTACAACCAAGAAATCCTAGACGCATGGCTCAGCCAACTCAACCCCAACGGCTACGCCGCCGCGCTGGACAACCCGCACAAAACCATGTGGGTAATCGAATACAAAAACCGCATCGGCGGCTTTTTCCTGCTGGACACCCAAGAAGCCCTGCTAGACGCACTCTACGTCCACCCTTTTTTGCAAAACAACGGACTGGGCACCGCCATGCTGCAACGCGCCGAAAAACTCAGCATTGCCGCCAATTTAAGCGTGCTCAAACTCTATGCTTCCATGAATTCCGTTAATTTCTACGCCCTAAACGGCTACGAAGCGCTTGGCGAAGCCATCATGCCGTTTAACCAACACGTCGCCACCCGCTGCATGCTCATGCGAAAATTTCTACAATAAAAACAACTCAATCTCCCGAAACCATCCCATCAAGATTGACAAAACTTAACCACATCTATATCATCGCGCACTTTCCTTCTTGGAGTAATGGCTGAGAGGCTGAAGGCACACCCCTGCTAAGGGTGCATGTGGGCTTAAACCTGCATCGAGGGTTCGAATCCCTCTTACTCCGCCAAATATGAAACGACGCTTGTTCACACAGCGTCGTTTTTGTTTTGCCTTACATTAATGTTTACATTAACAACCGCGCATCCCGCACACGCAAAATCCCCGCCCACAAACTTTTCAGGCTGCCCATTCCCACAGGCAGCCTGAAAACGCTTATTGCATCTGCACCGAACCGCGTATCGTTTGGCGCACCGTGCGCACGCCCGCGTTCAAATCCATCGGCACAGCCGCATCCATTGCCTTAGCTCTGCGCATCATGCCCATTACAGGCATCGCTTCCGCCATCACGCCCTCCTCCCCGTTTTCAAACGACTGATGCAATTCCACGCGCACAATCTTGTAATTTGAAAAACCCAGCGTACGGCTCACGCTCTGCGCCCGCGTGCGAAACGACCGCAGCGCCTGCTCGCTTGCCTCATCCACCGCCGCCGCATATTTTTTCGGCGACACGCTAAACGACACATTGCCCAGCATCGCATCTTGCTGGCTATCTGCCACCAGCTTGCTCAACGCCACAAAATCCGTGCTTTTCACCAAAATATCCGCCGAATCCGTCCAGCCCTTAATCCCCACGCGTTTTTCATCATATTCTGGATAAACGCTGCGGCTGCCCGATTCCACTTCAAACGCCTGATTGCCTTTCGCCCGCGCCAGCACTGCATTCACGCGCTTGGTGACCTTGTTGCTCACCGCCTCGCGCGAAGCGCCCGATTCCACCACTCGCAGCGTAACCGACATCGTGTCATTTGGCACACGCACGCCCGCGCTTTCCGAAAATTCCACCACGTTGTAATGCAGCTCTTCCGCCATTGCAGACGCAGCCAAACCTAAAATTGCCAACAAAGCCAGTTTTTTAAACATCATTAAATTCTCCAAAAAGATACAAAAAAGCCATTTAGTCAGCCTGAAAAGCATAAAACAACAGAAAAATCCATTATACAAAATGAAACCACCAAAAACCACACAAGCCATTTTGAAAACATGATATTATGCGCCGCTTCAAAATTTACCGCTTTACGAATATAAGGATAAAAATATGGCAAAGCTCACCGAAAAAGACATCATCGCATGGGACGGCCCAGAAGATGATTACATGAACGCACAGCATCTGGAATTCTTCCGTGAACTGCTTACCAAACAACAAGACGAAATCATCAACAAAGCCGACGCCACCACCGACCGCATGCAGCACGACACCGCATCCGCTGCCGACCCCGCCGACCGCGCCAGCCAAGAAGAAGAATACGCGCTAGAACTGCGCGCCCGCGACCGCGAACGCAAACTGCTTGCCAAAATCCAAGCCGCGCTGCGCGCCATCGACGAAGGCGAATACGGCTACTGCCTAGACACAGGCGAACCCATCGGCTTAAAACGCCTGCTCGCCCGCCCCACAGCAACCCTATCCGTAGAAGCGCAAGAACGCCGCGAACGTTTGAAAAAACAATTTGCCGATTAAATCCCTGCCCGATAGCACGCTTATCGGGTTTTATGTTTTCAGGCTGCCTTATCTCCAAAGGCAGCCTGAAACTCTCGCACACATCCATCCAAAACAAGAAACCCAAACCATGAGCACCCCAAACCACTACGAAAACTTCCCCGTCGGCTCCATCCTGCTGCCGCGCCGTTTGCGCCGTCCCATCCACGCCGTTTACGCCTTTGCCCGCACCGCCGACGACATCGCCGACGAAGGCAACGCTACGCCAGCCGAGCGCCAAGCCCAATTAGCCGCGCTCAAAGCCGAGCTAGATCGCATCGCCGCCAATCAGCCACCGCAAACCACGCTGATGCAACGGCTCAACCGCGAAGCCATCGCCCCATTCCAAATCCCGCTCAAACCCTTTTACGACCTACTCTCCGCCTTCCAGCAAGACACCGAAAAAACGTGCTATCAAAATTTCGCCGAGCTGATTGACTACGCCCGCCGCTCCGCCAATCCCGTTGGGCGCATTGTGTTGCATCTCAACGGCACGACCGACCCTTATCACATCGCCCAAAGCGACGGCATCTGCACCGCGTTGCAACTCATCAATTTTTGGCAAGACATCGCGCTGGATTGGCAGAAAAACCGCGTTTACCTGCCGCAAGAAGATCTCGCCAAATTTCAAGTGAGCGAGCAAGACCTCGCGCAAGGCAAAATCACCCCGCAACTGCGCCGCCTTATCGCCCACCAATGCGACAAAACGCAAAAAATCCTGCACGCAGGCGCACCGCTAGGCAAAGCGCTCACAGGGCGCATCGGCTTTGAAATCCGCATGATTATTCTCGGCGGCAATCGCATCTTAGAAAAAATCGCCGCCAATCAATATGATGTATTCCAACATCGCCCCACGCTGGATTGGCATGACTGGCTACATATTCTCAAACGCGCATGGCAGAAAAAATAGGCAGCCTGAAAACGCCTTTGCCCGCATTTTCCTGTTTTCAGGCTGCCTCAATGCCGTCGCCACCAGCATGGCGCGTAAACAAACATTCATGAATGTTGATATATACCTATATACCTATAAATTCGCCATAGCAAAACACGCCTAATTTGTTGTATTTCAACAAAAACAAAATTCTGTCCAACGCGCACCTTTGCATTCTTAGCTTGACAGATATGAAATAAAAATACATAATTCGCCTCGTTCAGCCGCGCAAGCGGTTGAATATTTCTCCTCTATTTCTCCTTTGTAGATTTCGCGCTTGTTGCAAAACAAGCGCATTTTTTTGTCTGCGCTAAACCCAAAAGGCAGCCTGAAACCTTTGCAAAACTCCCAAGAACCCTTTAAATTCCCCCCAT
>CAUQQW010000068.1:0-11327 GCA_963520365.1 uncultured Kingella sp. | reverse complement strand
AACTACGAAACACCAGAAAGCCTGTTCTTTGGGAGATTTACTCCTTTAATCAGCGGTGTTGCACTTGATATGCGAATGTAAGCGAGCTTAATACTCGCGCACCACGGCGTTTTGTTGCAACTGTTGCAAGAATTGGGCTTGGTTGGCTTGGCGGGCTTGCTGCACCAATTGGCGGCGCACGGCTTCGCGTTGCATTTTGGCGGGGTCGTTTTCTGTGCGGCTGGATACCAATTGGATGATTTGCCAGCTGGTGCCTACGCGCTGCGGGCTGGTGATTTGACCGGGCTGCATTTGATGGATTAGGTTTTCCAAGTTTTCAGGCAGCATATAGTCGGTGATGTTGTCGTGCAAACCGCCATTAGCGCCTTCGGCTTCTTGCGAATAGCGTTTGGCGATGGTGGCAAAATCGCTGCCTTGCTGGATGGCTTGGGCGATTTGCTGCATCCGATTTTCTACCGCGCTCATGTTGGCTTGGTTGCCCGCTTGCAAGATGATGCGGCGGATGGTGTAAACGGTATAAGGCTCGCCTTGTGGCAGCGCGCTGCCGCTTTTGAGCGCTTCGTTAATCTGTGCATCGCTGATTTTCACGTTGTTGTTCAAATCGCTCAGCAGATAATCCGCCAACACATCTTTGGCAACTTCTAGGCGATAGGCTTCGCGACCGTATCCATTGGCTTGGGCTTTTTTGTATAGCCCTTCCACGGTGGTGTGTTCTTGGGCAGCGCGGCGTTTGAGTTCGTCGTCAATGCCGCTGGGCGTGGCTTTGATTTGCTGCTGGCGTGCGGCATCGGCAATCAGAGCGCGCTCCAACAGGCGCTGCTTGGCAGCCTGAACGTATTGCTCTTCGGGGATGTTTTGCCCTGCGTTGCGCGATTTTAGCTCGCGCACGGTGCGCTCAATGTCGCTGTAAGTAATCACGCTGGAATTGACTTCCATCACAACGCGATTGAGCGGTTTGATTTCGGCTTGGACAGCCTGAAAAGCGATGCCAAGTGTGGTAGCTAGGATTAGGGGAAGCATTTTGCGTTTCATTATTTATTTACCTCGTTGGTTTTGGTGTAGCCAGGGATGCCTAGGCGCAGTTGCTCTTGCGCGTTGGTGCCTGCGCTGCTGATGTCTTTAAGCTGCAAGGTGAAGAAGAAAGCGGTTTTGTATTTGTATTTATCTTGCGCGGGCTGCCACTCGGTTACATAGCGCTGGGCAACAAAGCTCGCGCTCCAACAACCGCATGGGTTTTTGTATTCCAGCCCTGCGGTTTGTTCTAGGATGGCGCGCGGGGAAGTGCTGTAATTGAGCCGCCCCACGGCGTATAGATTGCTGCTGATGGGCCATTGCGCGGCAAGGTCTATGTGGCGCAGTTTGTCGTAGAAGCCCGAATAGATTTCTTCGTTGCGCCCATATTTGAAGCGTGCGCTCAACACTTTGCCTGCTTCGGGGTTGTAGCGGATGCCTAGGTCGTAGCGTTGGGTGGCTTTGTTGTCGGCACTCCAATGCCAGTTGCTGTCGGCAAACCAGCTGGGGGCAACTTGCCCGCTGGCAAAGGCAACAACATCGCCGTTTTTGCGCGCGTTTTGATTTAGGCTGCCTGAAAGGGCAACTTGGTCTTTGGTGAAATGGTATTTTTCGCCAATGCCCGCGCGGAAATATTCATAGCCCGTGTTGGGGTTGAGAAAGCGCGTTTGCAAGCCTGCGGATACGCTGTTGTTGGCGTTGATGCGGTCGTTGCCCGAATAGATGTTTTCGCGGAACAATTGGTCGTAGCTGAAATCGTTGAGCGAGGAGTCAAAATTGGGCAGATCGTTTTGCGATTTGCTGGGGGTGTAGTTGTAGAACAAACGCGGCTCAATGGTTTGCACAAAGCTGTTGCCAAACAAATTGGCTTGGCGTTCCAGCGTAATGCCGCTGTCCACATTGACAATCGGCAAAATGCGCGAGGTGTTGCGCGAATTCAGGCTGCCGAATTTGTCTAACCAATAGCGCGTGGCGTGCACGCCAACTTTGGGGCGCACATAGCCCCATGCGTTGTGGAAATCCCATTTGATGCTGGGGTAAACCACAGCGCGGCTGCCGCTTTGCATATCCTTATGATAAAAGCGCGTGAGCTGTCCTTTTACGTCCAGCTCAGCGTGTGGGTTGATGTTTTTCGCCCAGCTGGCGGATAAGCGCGGCAAGATGGAATAGATGGTGCCTTTGTAGCCTTCCGAATCGTTGAGGATTTGGTATTTTTGCACCATCAGCTCGGTGCTTAACGGCGCGCCCCATACTTTTCGGTTGTAGTTCAGCCAAGCCTTTTGGCTCAGGTTGGTGCTTTCTGCCAATTCGTTGCGCCCAGCAAAATCGCGGTAGTAATCATCATCGGACACTTGGTTGAAATCCACGCCACCCGATAGCTTGGATGTGAACACTTGATGGTGTTTCAGGCTAAACGCGGTGCGGTTGTTCCGTTTTCTTTTGCTGTCGTGCGGCATATATTTAACGTTTACGCTGCCTGTGTATTTGGGCTGCAAATAGCGAAATTCGCCGCCGATGCGTGCGCCGCGCGAGCCGATGTAGCCTGGGGTGAGCGTGGCATCGTAGTTGGGCGCGAGATTGAAGTAATACGGTAAATCAAACGATGCGCCATCCGAGCCTAGGGATACGGTGGGCACCAAAAAGCCGCTTTTGCGGTTGCCGTTAATCGGAAAATCCACCCACGGCGTGTACAAAATCGGCACGCCTGCAAACACCAGCTTGGCATTTCTTGCCACGCCGATGCCTGTTTCGCGGTTGGTGGTGAGTTCTTTGGCTTGGATGTACCACGAAGTATCGCCTGTTTCGCAGGTATTGAATTTAACGTCTTGGGCGGAATGGTGGTCGTCGTCGTGCATTTTCAGGTTGCGTGCTACGCCTTGCAGCCGTTTGTTGTCTTTTTCGGCAACAAATTCGGTGTTATCGGCGTTGCCCGAATGCTTGGCAAGGTCGTAGTCCAGCTTATCGCCTTGCACGGTTTGCCCATCGGCGCGGGTGAGCGTGAATTGGTCGCCCGCGTAAACGTGTTCGCTGATTTGGTCGTAGTCCACCCAATCGGCGTTCAGCGTTTCATCGTTGCGCTCGATGATGACATCGCCTTGTGCGCGGTGGCGCACATTGGTTTGCCCTGCGGCTTTGTCTGCCTCAATGCGGGTTACATCTTGCCCCAGCTTGGGCAGACTTGTTTTGCGGGCGGGTGCAACGCCTTTGGCTTGCGGATTGGGCGCGCGGCACACATAACCCAGCTTTTCAGGCTGCCATGTATCCGATACTGCCCATGCGCTGCCTGAAAAGGCAACGCCCAGCATGGCGACTAATGGTTTGCTTACAAATGAACGAGACAAAATCACACCTTGTAACGGTTTTAAAGTTAAAATGATGGGCTATTTTAACCGAAAACCCGATAATTCACAGTATGCAACGAGAAACCCTGCTCAAAGACTGGCTTGCCAGCGTGTATCCCCAGCAATCTTTCACATTGAGCTTTGCTGCCGCCGATGCGGATTTTCGCCGTTATTTTCGCGCCACTTTTGCCGATGGCAGCACGGTGATTTGCATGGACGCGCCGCCCGAAAAAATGCGCGAGAGCGTGGCGAACTATTTGAAAGTGCGCGATTTATTCAGCAGCCTGAATGTGCCCACCGTGCTCGCCAAAGATTTGGAGCTGGGGTTTATCGTGTTAAACGATTTGGGCGATGTGCAATATTTAAAAGCGATGCAGCAAGAAAACACGCCCGAGGCGCACAAAGCCTTGCTGCTGGAAGCGATTGACGAGTTAATCGTGCTGCAAAAATCCAGCCAGCCCAATCAGTTGCCCGAATACAGCCGCGAAATTTTGCTGCGCGAGATGAATTTGTTTCCCGAATGGTTTGTGGCAAAAGAATTAAACGGCAGCCTGAATTTTGCGCAACGCCAATTATGGCAACAAACGATGGACACGCTGCTGCCTGTGATTGAAGCGCAGCCCAAAGTGTATGTGCATCGGGATTTTATCGTGCGCAATTTGATGCTCACGCGCGGTCGCCCTGCGGTGTTGGATTTTCAAGATGCCGTGTATGGCGCGATTACTTACGACTTGGTTTCGCTGCTGCGCGATGCGTTTATCGAATGGGACGAAGAGTTTACGCTGGATTTGGTCATCCGCTATTGGGAAAAGGCGCGCGCGGTGGGCTTGCCTGTGCCCGCGCAGTTTGACATCTTTTATAAATGGTATGAATTTATGGGCGTGCAGCGACATTTGAAG
The DNA here is from genome assembly GCA_963520365.1 of uncultured Kingella sp. Taxonomy (GTDB): domain Bacteria; phylum Pseudomonadota; class Gammaproteobacteria; order Burkholderiales; family Neisseriaceae; genus Kingella_B. Next base: position 7,075 of record CAUQQW010000068.1, on the reverse strand, counting down.
GTGGCGGGCATTTTTGCGCGGCTGTATCACCGCGATGGCAAGGATAAATATCGCCCCGAAATCCCGCGCTTTTTGAACTATTTGCGCCGCACATCGCGCCGTTATGAAGAGCTGGCGCCGCTTTATGCGCTGCTGTTGCAATTGGTGGGCGATGATGATTTGCAAGTGGGCTACACATTTTAGGAACAACAATCATGGCTGTTATCCCAACCCCTATTCCTGTGCTGCTGGTGTCGCTGTCGGCGGGCATTATTGAAATTCACAATATGTCTAACCACCGCGCCAGCTTCAAAATGCCCACCACGCTGCGCATTGGCTTGGTGGACGATGTGATGAAACCTTGCCCGTTTTCGCATCCGCGCGTTGCCATTGATGATGAGCAAGTCGCCGCCGATATTTTCCAAAACGCGCTTGCCAAAAGCGGCATGGCAAAGCACAACCAGCCCTGCATCATCGTTATCCATCCGCAAAGCCATTTCGCCAGCGATATGACGCAAAGCGAATTGCAAATGCTCACGCGCATGGTGCACGAATCGGGCTTTCCGATTCACGGCGAAGTGTATTTCCTGCTCAAACCAACGATTGACGAGAGCGATTGGCAATATTTTGAAGCGATGGCACGCGAGCCTGTGGCGCAAACCATGCAGCCTGAAAGGCACGCAGGCGTGCTGCGCCGCACATGGAATTGGCTGGCGCAGAATTTGTGATGGGTGATGCGACTTGCGCCGCGCTTGCCAACACGCTTTGCAACACGCCAAACAACGTTTCAGGCTGCCTATCATTGTTTACCCGCCTGATTAGGCAGCCTGAAACCTTATCGCGCAGTCCAAATCTTCAAAACACAATTTTCAGGCTGCCCTTTGCCAAGCGCAAAAATACCCGCTATATTGCGCCCCGCGAATTTTAGTACAAGCAATCTAATCCCTAACTTTTAGGCAGCCTGAAAACCCAAAGGCAGCCTGAAACCCCAACACAAGGACAACATTATGAGCTGGCTAGACAAAATTCTCCCGCCCAAAATCAAGAAAAACGACGACAAAAAAGCAGGCGTGCCCGAAGGCTTGTGGCGCAAATGCTCATCTTGCGGCGCCACCCAATACGCCACCGAGCTAAGCCAAAACCACCAAGTTTGCCCCAAATGCGGACACCACGAAGCCCTAACCGCCCGCGAACGCCTAGACCTGCTGCTAGACGAAGCCAACCGCGAAGAAATCGGCGCAAACATCCGCCCCACCGACATTCTCAAATTCAAAGACAGCAAAAAATATCCCGACCGCCTTACCGCCGCCAAAAAAGCCACAGGCGAAGACGACGCGATTGTGGTGATGCGCGGGCAAATGCACGGCTTGCCCGTGGTGATTGCCGCGTTTGAATTTCGCTTTATCGGCGGCTCAATGGGCTCGGTGGTGGGCGAGCGATTTGTGCAAGGCGTGCGCCGCGCCGTTGCCGATAACTGCACCTTTATTTGCGTTGCCGCATCAGGCGGCGCGCGGATGCAAGAAGGCTTAAACTCGCTGATGCAAATGACCAAAACCAGCGCATCGCTGCACCTGCTCAACGAAAAAGGGCTGCCCTTTATCTCCGTGCTCACCGACCCCACCATGGGCGGCGTATCCGCCAGCTTCGCCTTTTTGGGCGACATTGTGGTTGCAGAACCCAAAGCCCTGATTGGCTTTGCTGGCCCGCGCGTGATTGAACAAACCGTGCGCGAGAAACTGCCCGAGGGCTTCCAACGCGCCGAATTTCTGCTAGAAAAAGGCGCGATTGACCAAATCATCGACCGCCGCGAAATGAAAAAACGCCTTGCCGATTTGATTACCCTGCTGCGCCGCGAGCCGCAAGTTAGCGAAGCGATTTAGGCAGCCTGAAAAAGCGAAATAGCGTTGCGAAGTTAAAAACCGTTTGGTGTTGTGCCAAGCGGTTTTTTGTTGAATGGATTTTCAGGCTGCCTAAACGCGAGCGCAATATTAGGCAGCCTGAAAATGCTCTCACGCGCCGCTACGGCTTGCTTGCAAGCCGTGTTCTTGCGCTTAATTTGAATGGGATGGATGGCGTTTAAAACAAGCTAGGTTGGGCAATGGTTTTTAGGCTGCCTTTGGAAACAAGCCAAGGCAGCCTGGAACCCGCATCAACACAAAATCTTAACCTATCTTAAAAAAACCGCTTCAATCTCCGCCATAAAATCGGTTAAAATCCCCACGTTTAAAAGCACTTTTTTAACACTCCAAGCGCAAAAGCAACATCGCATTACACGTTGCCCAATGCGCCTAAATCTTGGAAATAAAAATGGATAATAAAGAAATAAATCAAGGACGCCGCCGCTTTCTATCGCTTGCCACCGCAGGGGCAGGCGCAGTTGCTGCCGCAGGGGTGGCAACACCACTTGTGGCAAGCTGGTTTCCGTCTGAAAAGGCAAAAGCCGCAGGCGCTGCTGTTGAACTTGACATCAGCAAAATTGAATCTGGGCAAATGATTACCGCCGAATGGCGCGGCAAACCGATTTTCGTGTTAAACCGCACCGAGCAGCAGGTAAAAGACTTGCCCTCGTTGGATGGTCAATTAGCCGACCCCAAATCCAATGCCGACCAGCAGCCTGAAAACTGCAAAAACGCCACGCGCTCCATCAAGCCCAATCTTTGGGTGGCCGTGGGTATTTGCACGCATTTGGGCTGCTCGCCCACATTCCGCCCCGATGTGGGCGCGGCCGATTTGGGCGGCGGCAGCTGGAAAGGCGGCTTTTTCTGCCCTTGCCACGGCTCCAAATTTGACCTTGCAGGGCGCGTGTATGCAGGCGTGCCCGCACCCACCAATTTGGTTATCCCGCCATATAAATACATGAGCGACACCGTCGTTTTGATTGGCGAAAGTTAAGAGGGGCACATCATGTCAAACCAACAAACAAGCAAAACCAAAGCCTTATTAAACTGGGTGGACGCGCGTTTTCCATTAACCAAACTATGGAACGACCACGTTGGGCAATACTACGCACCCAAAAACTTCAACTTTTGGTATTACTTCGGCTCGTTAGCGCTGCTCGTTTTGGTAATTCAAATCGTCAGCGGCATCTTCCTAACCATGAACTTCAAACCGGACGGCACCACCAACGCCTACAACCTTCCCGTAGCGTTTACCGCCGTTGAATACATTACGCGCGATGTATCGGGCGGCTGGATTATCCGCTATATGCACTCCACTGGCGCATCGTTCTTTTTCATCGTGGTGTATTTGCATATGTTCCGTGGCTTGATTTACGGCTCATACAAAAAACCGCGCGAGCTGGTGTGGATATTTGGCTCGCTGATTTTCCTTGCTTTGATGGCAGAAGCCTTTATGGGCTACTTGCTGCCTTGGGGGCAAATGTCGTTTTGGGGCGCGCAAGTGATTATTAACTTGTTCAGCGCAATTCCTGTGATTGGCCCAGACCTTTCCACATGGATTCGCGGCGACTTCAACGTATCCGATGCCACGCTTAACCGCTTCTTTGCGCTGCACGTGATTGCCGTGCCTTTGGTGTTGCTGGGCTTGGTGGTGGCGCACTTAATCGCGCTGCACGAAGTCGGCTCCAACAACCCGGACGGCGTGGAAATCAAAAAACTGAAAGATGAAAACGGCATCCCGCTCGACGGCATCCCGTTCCATCCTTACTACACCGTTAAAGACATCTTGGGCGTTGCTGTGTTCTTGATTGTGTTCTGCTCGGTGTTGTTCTTTGCGCCCGAAGGCGGCGGCTACTTCTTGGAAGCGCCAAACTTTGACCCTGCCGACCCGCTGAAAACGCCGTCTCATATCGCACCTGTTTGGTATTTCACAGCGTTCTATGCGATTTTGCGTGCCATCCCGTCTTTTTGGGGTACGCAAGTTTGGGGCGTAATCGGCATGGGCGCAGCCGTTGTGCTGATTGCTTTGCTGCCGTGGCTTGACCGTGGCGAAGTGAAGTCTATTCGCTATCGCGGTCCCATTTTCAAAACAGCCTTGGTGTTGTTTGTGATTGCCTTTATTGGCTTGATGATTTTAGGCGCAAAGGTAGCAAACGACCAACGCACCTTGGTTGCCCGCATCTTGTCTTGCGTTTACTTTGCTTTCTTTTTGGGTATGCCGTTCTACACCAAACTGGACAAAAACAAACCTGTGCCAGAGCGTGTAACCATGAGCACCACCAAGCAAAAAATCATGTTTTTTGTTTATGTGGCGATTACGGCAATTGGCGCGTATTTATTTGCAACCAACATCTAAAAAGGGCAAAGAAAATGAAATCAACATTCAAAAAAACTTTGGCTGCCCTGCTGTTGGCAGCACCCATGATGGCTGGCGCATCGGGCAGCGGGCATTATCCCCACGTTGAGCTAGACCCTCGCGACCAAGTGAGCTTGCAGCGCGGCGCACAAATTTTTGTGAACAACTGCCTCTCTTGCCACTCTGCCGCCGCCATGCGTTTCAACCGCTTGAAAGACATCGGCTTAACCGAAGACCAAATCAAAGAAAATCTGATGTTTACCACCGACAAGGTGGGCGATGTGATGCACGCGCACATGAATCCTGCGGACGCGAAAAAATGGTTTGGCACCGTGCCGCCTGATTTGACGCTGATTGCGCGCTCGCGTGGCAATGATTACATCTACGCCTATTTGCGCGGCTTCTACAAAGACCCAACGCGCCCAACAGGCTGGAACAACACGGTGTTGCCCAACGCCGCGATGCCGCACGTTTTGGCGGCGGAGCAAGGCGTTCAAGCGGTGAAACTGGATGCCAAAGGCAAGCCTGTGATGAAAAAAGATGCACACGGCAATTTGGTGCCTGATTTGCATTGGGAAAGCGCGGGCAAGCTGACGCGTTTTAGCAAAGACGGTAAATTTATTGAAACCGACTACAACACATACGCCCGAGACTTAACCAATTTTATGGCGTATATGGCCGAGCCTGCCCAAGTGCAGCGCAAGCAAATTGGTTATATTGTGTTGATATTCTTGCTGGCGGTGTTGTTGCCGTTGTCGTATTTCTTGAAAAAAGAATACTGGAAAGACGTGCATTAAGCCTTGTGCTTGAATTTAGGCAGCCTGAAAACAGGGATTTCTTGTTTTCAGGCTGCCTTTTTGGGGTTCTGGGGGATGGATGTTGTTAAGGGATGGATGGGATGTTGTGCCAAATGGGTTACAAAGGCAGCCTGAAAATATAGCCCACCCCGTTTTCAGGCTGCCTTATTGCGCTGCGTGGTCGTTGGCAAAGATTAGGCTGGCGCACACGCCGTCGGCTTGGTTTTGCAACACCAGCCTGCCGCCGTGCAGGCGCATGATTTCGGCAACGAAGTTGAGCCCTAAGCCGCTGCTGCGCCTGCCGTTGGCGCGGGGGAGTGAATAGAAGCGTTGGGGAATTTTGGCGAGTGCGTAGTCGGGAATGGGGTCGCTGTGGTTGCTGATGTGGAGCGCGTTGGGCGCGAGATTGAGATGGATGGTGCTGCGCGGGGTGGCGAAATCTAGGGCGTTGGTGATTAGGTTGTTGATGGCTTGGCGCAGCAGCATGGGGTCGCCTTGCAATTGGGGGTTGGCGTTGCTGTGCAGTTGCAAGGTGAGTTGTTTGGCTTGGGCGGTGGTTTGATGGTCTTGGATGGCTTGTTGGCAGAGTGCGGCAAGGGAGATGGGTTGGATGGTGGCGAGATGGTCGCTGTTTTCTAGGCGGGCGAGTTCTAATAGTTTGGCGATAAGCTGTTGTTGATTTTGCGTGTTGCGGATGATGCGTGCAACGAGTTGTTGTTGCTCGGGGGCGAGTGGGCTGTCTTGCAGCAGTTCTAGGGCGGCGGCTTGGGCGGTGAGCGGGGTTTTGAGTTCGTGGGTGAGCCCGAGGATGTAGTCTTCTATGTGTTGGCGGTGGTTGAGCTCGCGGCGCAGGTGGGCGATGGCGTGGACGAGGCGGTAAAGGTAGCTGTCGCCAAATTGGGGCTGGGGGGCGGGGCGGTTGGCTGCCATGGCTTCGGCGTAATGGCGGATGCGGTTAATGCTGCGGGCAAGCCAGTAGGCAAGGCTGATGAGTAGGATAAGGGTGGTGGCGATGTAGTATTGGATGCGGGGGCTTTGGTTGAGCCATGCTTGGGCGGTGAGCAGGCTGCTGATGCCGAGTAGGATGAAAAACAGGCGCAGGCTGATGTTTTTAAAATATTTTATCATTGGAAGCTGTATCCGATGCCGTGGTGGGTGTGTATGCAGGCGGGGTCTATTTGCGCGGCGCGCAGTTTTTGGCGCAAGGCGCGGATGTGGGTGTTGATGGTGTGTGGGTCGGATGGGTGGTTGCTGCCAAACATGGCGCTGAGCAATTCTTCGCGGGAATACACGCGCTGGGGATGGGCAATCAGGGTGCGCAGTAGGCGGTATTCGCCCAGCGTGAGCGGCAGGGCTTGCCCTTGATGGCGGATGCAATGGGCTTGGGTGTCGTCTTGCCATTGGGGAACGGCTGGGGCTGGCGAATGGGCATTTTGGCTACGTTGCAACTCGTTGCGCTCGTTTTCAGGCTGCCTTTGGGCGGGCGAAATGCGGCGCAGCAGGGCTTTGATGCGGGCGTTGAGTTCGCGCGGGCTGAAGGGTTTACCGATATAGTCGTCTGCGCCCAGTTCCAGCCCGAGGATGCGGTCGGTTTCTTCGTCTTGGGCGGTGAGCATGATAACGGGCAGGCTGGGATGCTGGCGGCGCAGGGTTTTGAGGTAGTCAAAGCCGTTGATGTCGGGCAAGCCTACGTCTAGCAGCAATAGGTCGTAGGCTTCGCGGGCGAGGTGTTGGCTGGCGATTTGGGCGGTGGGGGCGATTTGGCTGGTGTGGCAGTCGCGCTTGAGGGCGATGGCGATGATTTCGGCGATTTCGGCTTCGTCTTCTAGGATAAGGATGTGGGGCATGATGGTTGGTTTGAATGGATGGGAAAGGGGTTTTCAGGCTGCCTGAAAGGGGAATTATCTGCGGCATCGCATAAGCATGAATGCGCGAGAATTTTAGCGCACAAACGGGCATAAGTAACAAAAAAGGTGCTAAAACTCCCCACAAGAGACCTTTGCAAAAAAGCCTTTCCTCCAACAGCAGAAACCCAAACACAGGTT
>CAUQQW010000067.1:0-11719 GCA_963520365.1 uncultured Kingella sp. | reverse complement strand
CTCGCGACCTCAACCTTGGCAAGGTTGCGCTCTACCAACTGAGCTATTCCCGCTTTGTCTTTGCGCTAAAAGCAAAGAAGCCGCCATTATAGCGACTTCTGTTTTTGTGTCAAGTTGGTTTGTAAAATTATTTGAATTCGTGCCAAGCCATTTTAAGGTAGTAACACATAGACCAAACGGTGAGCACGGAAGCGATGAACATTAACGCGTTGCCGATGAAGGAAAGCTGCAAGCCCCATAGCGGAATTTCGTGCAACAGCAGGGCGAAAATGGCGGCCATTTGGGCGGCGGTTTTCAGTTTGCCGATATAGGCGACGGCGACGCTGTTGCGTTTGCCCATTTGCGCCATCCATTCGCGCAGGGCGGAAATGGTGATTTCGCGCCCAATGATGATCATGGCGTAGATGGCGAGCGTGCGGTCTAGTTTGACCAATAAAATCAGGGCGACGGCGACCATGAGCTTGTCGGCAACGGGGTCTAGGAATGCGCCGAAATCGGAGGTTTGTTTGAGATAGCGGGCGAGAAAGCCGTCTAACCAGTCGGTGATGCCTGCGGCGGCAAAGGTGGCGGCAGCGGCGATGTTGATGGCTTGGGGAGTGAGCCAATTTGCAGGGAGATAAAACAGGGCGGTGAATATGGGGATAAGCAGTATGCGCGCCCATGTGAGGCATATTGGGATGTTTAGTGGCATGGCGTGTCCTTAGGGTGTTTTAGCTTCGCAACTCCGCTTTGCTACGCAGGCTGCCTTTGGATGGGCAGCCTGAATGCGGGGATTGTAAACTTTCGTTAGCGCGGGCAACAAGTTTATTTACATTGCGGCGCGAGATTGTGGGGATTTGCGCGACACAAGCGGTTGGGCAATAAAAAAGTCGGATGGGAATCCGACTGGATAAGGCAGCCTGAAAAAGGATGGTGCGGCAAGTGTTGGTGTTGCTTGGCTTGCAATGCTGTTTTAGCTTCGCAGAAGCTCGTAAACTCGCTTTCAGGCTGCCTTTGGGATAACGCGTGTGCTGGGATTATTTTTTGCGTTGTGTTTTGGCGGCGGGTTTTTCGTTTTTGGCTTTGTCTTTTTTGGTGACTTCGGGTTTGCGCGCGCTTTGTTTATTGTCGTTTTTGCTGTCCTTTTTGTTGTCGGGCTTGGCGTTTTTGTGGCGGCTGTCGCTTTCGCGGCTATCGTGTGCTTTGGTTTCGGCTTTGCCTTTGGCAACGGTCTTAACCAGCTGGGGTTTGCCGGAATGCGCGCTGCTGGCGACTTTCAGCGTTTGCCCTGTTTTGATGTTGTTGCCTTTGATTTTGTTGAGCGCGGCGAGCTCGTTTACATCCATGTTGTAGCGTTTGGCGATGCTGTATAAGGTGTCGCCGTTGCTAACTTTGTGTGTGCTGGTGGGAGCTTCGGCTTTGGCAACGGGCGCTTTGGCTTTTTCGGCGGCGAGTTGCTGCTGGCGTTGGCGCTCTTTGGCGGCACGCTGTTCGCTGGTGGCGCGGGCGCGGGCTTCTTGCGCTTCGGATTGCGCTAGGCTGGCTTTAACCGCTTCGCTGGCGTGATTTGTCTTGGCGGCTTCGGCGGCGCGGATGCGCTCTTGCGAAGCACGGGCAAGCTGCATGAGTTCGTCTTCGGCGGCGTTGTCGGCATGATGGGTGTTTTCAGGCTGCTTTTCGTTGCTGGCAACAGTATGAGCCACATCGCTGGCGCTGGCTGGCGTTTCAGGCTGCGTGGGTGCGCTGGCGGCGATGGTGTTTTCAGGCTGCTTACTGTTTTGGGCAACGCTGGTTGCTTTTTCAGGCTGCGCGTGCGGTTTAAAGACCACAACGGGCGTGGTGGGGATGGTGGTTTTTTCAGGCTGCTTGTTGTCTTGGGCGACCACGGTTGTGGTTGCATTGGCTTTTTCAGGCTGCCTTATGCTGTTTTGCGTAACCACAATCGCAGGTTTTTCAGGCTGCTTGAAGGCATCGGGATGCGGCGTGGCAAGCACTACGGGCGTGGGCGCGGGGAAGCTGGCGGTGGTTGGCGCAGAAGTCGCCATATTGGTTGCGCCCTTGCCCAGCACAGGCGCTTGTTCTTTAAACGTATCGGGCACGGGATCCACATCGGCTTTGGCAAATTCGGATGCAGGCTTGATGCCCGATGCGCGGTTTTTGCTCACGAGAATAGTGCGCCCTGCTTCCAAATAAGTGGAGCGAATGCCGTTAAGGCGCTGAATTTCGCTGATGCTGCTGCCTGTTTGCGCGGCGATGTCTTGCAGGGAAATGCGGCTGCTGGGCGTGTAAACATCCCATGATAACAATGTGTTCAGGTCTGAATTTTTATAATTGCTTTCAAAGGTTTTGGCAGCCTGAATCGGCAGCAGCATTTGGCGGCTGTTGCCTTTGGGGATGAACACGGGGGTTTTGAAAGCGGGATTGAGCGCGAGAAATTCGCTCTCGGGGATGTTGGCAAGAAAAGCGGCGGCGCGGATGTCCAGTGGCGCTTTCACGGTTACGGTTTTGAAATACGGCTCGGATTTGATTTCAGGCAGCTTTAAGCCAAATGCGCTGGGGTTGTTCACCAAATTGCGCACTGCCAGCAGCTTGGGCACATAATTGCGCGTTTCGGCGGGCATTTTTAGGTTTTCGTAGGTGGGCGGCAAGCCTTGCGCGATGGCGCGATTGACGGCGCGGGTTACGTTGCCTTCGCCCCAGTTGTAGGCGGCCAGCGCGAGCGACCAGTCGCCAAATAGTCCATAAAGGTATTGCAGGTAGTTGAGCGCGGCGTTGGTGGCGGCGTGTACGTCGTGTCGCCCGTCATAGAGCGGGGTTTGTTCTAGCCCGTAGTGTCGCCCTGTGGCGGGCATAAATTGCCACAAGCCTGATGCGCCAACGTGCGAGCGGGCTTTGGTTACATACGCGCTTTCAATAAACGGCAATAGGGCAACTTCGGCGGGCATATTGCGTTTTTTGACTTCGTCGGTGATGTAGTACATATAGGGGGTGCTGCGCTGGATGGTGCGGTTGAAATAGGCGCTGTTTTGGGCGAATTTGGTTTCGTGGCTGCGCACCAGCCCTGAATTGACTTCTTGCATACGGAAGTTTTTGCGTAGGCTGTCCCACACGCTGCCGCCTGATAGGAAGGTGGCGATGGGGTTTTTGCTGAATGGTGTGTTTTGCAGTTGCATCATTGCCGCGCCTGTTTGGGCTGGTTTGTAGGTTTCGCCGTGCGCTAGGGTGGGGAGGAGAATGAGGCTGCTGACGGCTAGGGCAATGTTTTTTATGGTTTTCATATTGACGGGTTGGGGCTCGTGCGAAAAAATAGGTTCGCATCGTAATGATATTGACGTGCTGTGTCAAGCTAAGTGCTTGGCTTTAAAAGGTAAATATGTGTTTTGCAGGGGCTAATGTGATGAATTCGCGCAATTTATGGATTTGGTTGTGCCATGATGATTTGGGGCGGTTTGTGTGGCAACAGGAGTGGGGCTTTTTTCAGGCTGCCTTGGCGCAACAAGGGCGGCAGGATGTGTTGTGTTTGGGGCGCGGTGGGCGATTGGCTCGGGAGGAGATGAAGCGGTTTTCAGGCTACCCCAATCCCAGTTTTAATGTGGCGCTGCAATGCGCGGATTTGCCTGCGGATGTGGTGGCTTCGGCAGGGCGGTTGCCTTGGCGCGACGAGTCGTTTGATTGCGTGGTTGCGCCGCATTTGCCTGATGATGATGCGCCGTTGTTGTTGGTATTGGCAGAGTTGTTTCGGGTGATGCAGCCGCAGGGGGCGTTGTTGATTACGGGGTTGAATCCGCATTCGGTGTGGCGCTGGTGGCGCGATGATGTGCCTGATGTGCGCGCGGGGGTGTCGTTTAATCGGCTGCGGCGTTTGGCGCGGATGACGGGTTGGCAGGTGGAGGAGCGGCAGTTTATGGTGCATTTACCGCCTGTGCGGCAGCCTGAAAATTGGCAATTGGTGGAAACGGCGGGGCAGTTGTTGTGGGCGAAAAATGCGGCGGTTTATGGGGCGGTGTTGAGCAAGCAGATGGCAGGGGTGCGGCTGCGCGGGGATGTGCAATGGGCTGGGGATTGGGATGGGTTGGTGTTGCAGGGGGTGTGATGGTTTGATGATGGTTGTGCAGCGAAAGGCAGCCTGAAAACGAGTGCCATGCGTTTTAGCTTTGCTCGTTTTAACTTCGTTGAAGCCTACGGCTTTCAGGCTGCCTTAAACTTGCATCGCGTGCGCAACAAAGCGGCACGCCCTACGCCATGCTTTGAACGCGGGCGCGGTGTTTGTGCAGCCTGAAAATCAAACCGCGCCCCCTACGGCTTGCTTGCAAGCCGTGCGCTTGCTGTTAAAAGCTCAAAACGTTTTAAAAAAGCATTTTCAGGCTGCCTTTTTTGCATTGAGGCAGCCTGAAAACTTATGGCGATTGGGCGATGGATTGGGTTGTTCTAAATAGCATGGCTATTTTTGGGCAACGAGCCGTGGCCGCTCCATTGGCGTTTTCAGGCTGCCTCATTGCTTGGCTGCCCTGCTTTGCTGAAAACAAAAAACACTCGCTCGGATTGCCCCTTGCGAGTGTTTTTGTTTACGCGATTATGGGCAGATTATGCGCCCCAAACTTCTTCGGCAATTTCACGGATAAATTCCAGCTTGCGCCATTGTTCTTCTTCGGTGAGCACGTTGCCTTCTTCGGTGGAAGCGAAGCCGCATTGGGGGCTGAGACAAAGCTGGTTAATATCAACGTATTGGGCGGCTTCTTGGATGCGGGTGATGATGTCTTGTTTGTTTTCCAATTCGCCTGTTTTGCTGGTTACCAAGCCAAGCACAACTTGTTGATTTTTAATAAACCGCAGGGGTTTAAAATCGCCTGCGCGGTCGCTGTCGTATTCTAAATAGAAGCCGTCGATGTGGCAGCCGCCAAATAGGATTTCGGCGATAGGTTCGTAGCCGCCTGATGAGAACCATGTGGAGCGGAAGTTGCCACGGCAGATGTGCATGGTGAGTGCCATGTCGGCGGGGGCAGCATCGCGGATGTCGTTGAGCATTTGCACATAGCGGTAGGCGGTGGCATCTACGTCTACGCCTTGCGATGCGTAAAGGGCGCGTTTTTCTTCGGAGCAAAATTCGCCCCATGATGTGTCGTCCAGTTGCAGGATGCGGCAGCCTAAATCGTAGAATGCTTTGACGGCTTGGATGTAAACGGTGGTTAGGTCGGCGAAGAGTTGCTCTTGATTATTGGCGTAAACAGGTGGCAGCTTGGGCTGGGCGGTGCGCACGCAGGTAATCAGATGCAACATGCTGGGCGATGGGATGGTGAATTTGACGGGGTAGCCGTTTGCTTCGGCGTGTAGGCGTTTGTAGTGTTCCAAGAAGGGATGCACGTTTGCCCATTGCACTTTGTCTATGATTTCTAGGGTTACGGGGCGGTGCATCTGGGCTTTGAATTGGGTGCTGTATGTTTCGGTGTCGCGCAGCTCCACGCCAATCAGTTCAAACAAAAAATCCAAATGCCACCATGTGCGACGAAATTCGCCATCACTCACGGCGGGCAGCCCGATGGCTTTTTGTTTTTCAACGATTTTGTGGATTTCGGCATCTTCCACGGCGTGCACCGCTTCCATGTTGCATTCGCCGCAAGCGCATTGGCGGCGGGCTTGTTTGAGCGCTTCGGGGCGCAAGAAGCTGCCGACGATGTCAAAACGATAAGGGGCGCGGTTGCGTAGGGTGGCGGTGGGGAATAGTTTGCTCATAGTATTTCCTTTGGTAGGGGTTAGTGAAACGTGAGATGCGGGGAGTATAGCAGTTTCAGGCTGCCTTATGCTTTGAGGCAGCCTGAAAATGGGTTAAGCGATTAGGCAGATTTTGCAAACTGCGCCATCGCTTGTAAACAGGAATTGCGCTCCGCCAAAGGCAGCCTAAAACCCATTTTCAAGCCAGCGCACGGCTTGCAAGCAAGCCGTAGGGACGCGGGGTAGCGTTTCAGGTTGCCCAACCATCCCGCCCGCGTTAAGGCAGCCTGAAACCCAATTTATCCAGCAAAAAAAATCGTTTGGCTCAACACCAAGCCATTTTATTTTTCAGGCTGTCCTATGGCGCAGAGGCAGCCTGAAAAGCGTTAAACGATTAGCTAGATTTCGCAAACCATGCCATCGCTTGTAAACAGGAATTGCGCCCCGCCAAAGGCAGCCTGAAAGCGCAAAAAATGCTATGATACGCCCCTTTCCAATTCCCCGAAAAATCAAGCTCATGACGGAAATTATAATGACAGCTCTGCGCATCCTATCCCAAAGCGTTGGTAGTATCGCCATCGCCTTTTTAACCGCCTGCGCATCGCAACACACCACCCCCACAGTAAACAAAGAACAACCCTTGCCACCCGTGTCAGGCGAAGCAGCGTTTTCGCATCCCAATCCCCGCCCCGCGCAATCGGCAGACCAAGCCCTGCAAACCTATGGCGTGTATGAAAGCGTGTTAGCCGCCGCCAAAAACGGCGATGACATCCAGCCCGCCCAATTTCTCGCCCAACAAAGCCAAAGCGCGATGGGCGAAAGCGTGCGCAACGAATGGCTCAAAAGCCTCGCCAAACGCGGGCAAACCACCACCTTCCAACAACAATACGCCCAGCTAGACCCCGAAGGGCGCAGCCAAGAAACCCGCTGCTACGCCAACCTATTGGGCGTAGAAAACGACAGCAAATTCATCAACGAGCTGGTTGAAGAAACAGGCAAACTGCCCGCAGGCTGCAACAGCTTATTGCAAGCGCGCGCCAGCCAGCTTAACCCCAGCCGCGCATGGCGACGCGTGCGCGGCTTAATCAGCGCGGGGCAAACCACCGATGCCGCCAACCTTGCCGCCGCGCTTGGCAGCCCGCTGGACAGTCCCACAGGCTTTGGCGCGCAAGAGAATTCCCTGCGCGACGTTATCGGCAGCAACGCACAAAAATCCCCCGACACCGCCGCCGCCCGCCTGCAACAGCTTTCAGGCAGCCTGAACAGCGAACAATCGGGCTTCGCATGGGGCGTACTCGGCTTGGCGCAAGCCAAAAATCTCAACATGGGCAGCGCATTGAGCTACTACCGCAACGCCGACCGCAACCAGCTCAACAGCGAGCAATTTGAATGGTTTGCCCGCGCCGCGCTGCGCCAGCAAAACTGGGCGGAACTCGCCAACATCATCCAAAGCATGCCGCCCAAGCTGCAAAACGACTCCACATGGCAATACTGGCTCGCCCGCGCCCTAGCCGCGCAAGGCAAACGCAGCGAAGCCCAAGCCCTGTATCAAAAAGCCGCCGCCAGCGGGCGCAATTTCTACGCCGTGCTCGCCACCGAAGAACTCGGCAGCCGCGTAACCACGCAAAACAACGCCCCCGCCGCGCAAGATGCCAACATCGCTCAGCTTGGCAAAGACGGCGCCATCCAACGCGCCCTGCATCTTTTCCACACCAGCCAGCAATCGGGCAACTGGAAAATGCGTCGCCAAGCGCAAAACGAATGGAAATACGCCACGCGCGGCATGAACGAAGGCACGCTCTTAACCGCCGCCCAGCTCGCTTCTAACCACCAGTTTTACGAAATGTCCATCCACAGCGCAGATAAAACCCACAACCTGCTCAACTACAACCTGCGCTATCCCACGCCCTTCCGCGAGCTGGTTACCCAATACGGCAACGAAAACGGCGTGGACCCTGCATGGGTTTATGGCTTAATCCGCCAAGAAAGCCGCTTTGTGATGGGCGCGCAATCCAGCGTGGGCGCGCAAGGCTTGATGCAAGTGATGCCCGCCACCGCCAGCATGATCGCCCGCAAAATCGGCATGGATAACAGCGAGTTATACACCATGAACGGCAACATCCGCATGGGCACATGGTATATGGCGGATGCGCGCAACAACCTAAGCAACAGCGACGTGCTCGCCACCGCAGGCTACAACGCAGGGCCGGGGCGTGCGCGCAAATGGCAAGGCGCCAGCATGGAAGGCGCCATCTACGCCGAAACCATCCCGTTTAACGAAACGCGCGATTATGTGAAAAAAGTGCTCACCAATTCGGTTTACTACGCCAATATTTTGGGCGAATCCAAAACATCGTTGAAACAACGGCTGGGCGTGATTCCTGCGCGGTAAACATATTTTCAGGCTGCCTATTGAGTAACCCAAATAGGCAGCCTGAAACGCCCATCCGCCTGATTCTGCGAAACTATCCCATCTCACCCCACTCTCCAAAGGACACCCCATGAAACTCTACATCTACGACCATTGCCCCTTCTGCGTTCGCGCCCGCATGATATTTGGCATTCAGCAAATCCCCGTGGAACAAATCATCCTTGCCAACGACGACGAAGCCACGCCCATCAGCTTAATCGGCGCCAAACAAGTGCCCATCCTGCAAAAGCCAGACGGCAGCTATATGGGCGAAAGCCTAGACATCGTGCGCCACATCAACGCGCAAGCCAGCCAGCCCATCGGCGAAACCATTCGCCCCGAAATCCAAGCATGGGCAGACAAAGTGGGCGAGTATTACAACCAATTGCTCTTTCCGCGCAGCATCCAGCTTGGTCTGCCCGAATTTGCCACCCCATCTGCCGTTGTGTATTTCATCCGCAAAAAAGAAGCCCAAATCGGCACAGGCATCGCCCAAATGCTGGACAAAACGCCCGAGCTGCTCGCCCAAATCCACAACGATTTGCAAACGCTCGCCAGCCAAATCCACGCCAACGCGCTCAACGGCAGCGAAATCGGCATGGAAGACATCATCATCTTCCCGATGCTGCGTAATCTCAGCATGGTGCGCGACATCCAATTCCCGCCAATCGTGCAAGACTACATTGCCAACATGGCAGCGCGCAGCCAAATCAACACCTATTTTGACCGCGCCGTGTGATGCGCCATTCGCCTGCAAAGGCAGCCTGAAACGAAGCTCAACGAAGCTAAAATCGGTTTACGCGCTGGCAAAGCGCAAGGCTAAATCGGCAAAATGTTTTCAGACTTCCTTTGAGATTGCGCCAACTGGCGCTGTTGCCACGCATCAAGGCAGCCTGAAACGCCCATACCGTTTTTCAGGCTGCCCTTATTTAATCGGCATAATGCCAAGCAAGCCAACTGCAAACATCGGCAGCCTGAAAACAAAACCCTGTTTTCAGGCTGTCTCAACCATTCTCCAAACCACCATGACCTTATCCACCAAATACAGCCGCAGCCTGCACGCCCCCATCAGCCTCGGCACCACCTCCGACGACCGCTTTATGCCCGCAGGCTACCTCGCCGCCTTTGCCCAAAAAGACGCACTGGTGCTCACCGAAAAACTCGACGGGCAAAACAACTGCTTCAACCGCCACGGCGTTTTCGCCCGCTCGCACGCTGCGCCCACCCAGCACCCGTGGGACAAACCACTGATTGAGCGCTGGCAGCGCATCAAAGACGATTTGGGAGACTTGGAACTCTTCGGCGAAAACCTCTACGGCATCCACTCCATCGCCTACCGCCGCCTAGAATCCTATTTCTATCTATTCGCCGTGCGCCAGGGCGAGCGCTGGCTCGGCTGGGACGAAGTCAAATTCTACGCCGCCCTGTTTGACTTCCCCACCGTGCCCGAGCTGCCGATTACCCAGCCGCTGCGCGACATGTACCGCAACGGCATTGACGAAAACCGCCAGCTTGCCGACTGGCTCACCGCCAACCTTGGCATGAGCTGGCTGGATTATGTGGAAACCAGCGGCGCACTCTGCGGCTACGACCCGCAAACCAACGCCCCCTGCTGTGAAGGTCTCGTCATCCGCAACCGCGACGGCTTTGCCACCAACAACGGCGATTTGCCCGTGCAGCCCAACGAATTTGACAACCTGTTCAAACTGGTGCGCGCCAAACACGTTAAAACCGACGTGCATTGGACCAAAACTTGGCAGCCCGCCACGCTGATTGACTACGACCAATACGGCTGGCACGGCTACCAATACCAAAACAGATAAAGGCAGCCTGAAAACCTAATTTGGGCAAAAACAAAACGCCAAACCCTTTTCAGGCTGCCCACTCCACCACCAAAACCAATCATCCCCTAAGGACTCATGCCATGTGGCAATTCCCCCATTTCACCCCCAACCACGACCCAGACTGGGACGCGCTCACCGCCCGTTTTGACTGGCTTGCCGACATGGCTGCCGTGCCGCAAGATGCCGAATGGCACGGCGAAGGCGATGTGCTGACCCACACCAAAATGGTTGCTGCCGAGCTTTTCAGGCTGCCCGAATATCAGGAACTGGACGAACAGGCGCAGCACATCCTGTTTGCCGCCGCCCTGTTGCACGACGTAGAAAAACGCAGTACCACCACCACCGAAGAACGCGACGGCAAAACCCGCATCGTCTCCCCGCGCCACGCCAAAAAAGGCGAGCACACCGCCCGCCAAATTCTCTATTGCGACCTCGCCGCCCCCTTCGCCGTGCGCGAAGCCGTCACCAAACTCGTGCGCTGGCACGGGCTGCCGCTGTGGGCGATAGAAAAACCCAAGCCCGAACACGCCGTAATCGCCGCCAGCCTGCACACCGACACCCGCCTGCTCGCCATTCTCGCCAAAGCCGACGCCCTCGGCCGCATCTGCCCCGACACCGCCGAATTGCTGGAACGCATCGCCCTGTTCCAAGCCCTGTGCGAAGAAAACCGCTGCTGGGGCGCACCCTACCCCTTTGCCGACAACCACACGCGCTACCACTACCTCAACCACCCCGACAGCACGCCCGACTACCACCCCTACGACGACTTCGCCTGCACCGTTTACATGATGAGCGCCCTGCCCGGCAGCGGCAAAGACACCCACATCGCCCAACGCTTCCCCAAGCTGCCCGTGCTCTCGCTCGACGACATCCGCCGCGCCCACCGCATAGACCCTGCCGACAAAAAAGCCGCCGGCCGCGTTATCCAACTCGCCAAAGAACAAGCACGCCAATACCTGCGCGATCGCCAAGACTTCGTCTTCAACGCCACCAACCTCACCCGCGAGCTGCGCGGCAAATGGACAAGCTTGTTTGCCGACTACCGCGCCCGCATCCACATCGTCTATCTGGAAGTGCCCTGGCCGCAGCTGTTGCGCCAAAACAAACAGCGCGAACACAGCGTCCCCGAAGCCGTTATCCGCCGCCTGCTCGGCAAACTGGAAATCCCCGGCTACGACGAAGCGCACGAAGTGGAATATTGCGTTGCCGAATAAAGGCAGCCTGAAATCCCCAATCCCGCTTTCAGGCTGCCTACTATGATGAAGCAGTAAACAGCGTTGCCAAGCAAAACCAAATCACCAGCGCATCTGCCGTGTTGGTGTTGCTGGGCGATTGTGATGCCTACCGCGAGCCCAATCTGCGCTGCATTCATCAGGAAGAATATGAAGACGGCTGCTTTGATGCCAATGTGCGCGATTTTCTGATTCAGGCTGCCATTGGCTATTATCAGCAGTTTGACGATGCAGGCATCCAGCAACTACTGGCGCTGGATTGCGGCTTGTGGGCGATGGCGTTTATGCTCGCTGCCGAAGCCGCCAACTGGCAAACCGTGCCGATGACAGGCTATCGCCGCGAAGGCTTGCGCCGCGTGTTAAACTTGCCTACGCGCTATCACGATGTGATGCTGATGGCCATCGGCAAAGGCTTGCACCGCGGGCATCGCACCTTGCGCCAAAGTACGGCGGCGGTTTCCGCATGGGATGCGCTGCCAGAGTAAAGCAAAGGCAGCCTGAAACCTTTGCAAAACCCCACCCCAACACCCCCAAGAATTGAATTC
>CAUQQW010000066.1:0-11864 GCA_963520365.1 uncultured Kingella sp. | reverse complement strand
AATGTCTTGGTGGGAATTTAGGGGATTTTGGGGAATTTTGCAAAGGTCTCGGCTTTTTTCTATTTCGCTATTTAAGCAACAAAGAAATCATATTCCCCATTCGGCGAACACCACATTTCCCGCTATAATCCCCACCGCACGGCTCGCCGTGTGTTTTT
Source organism: uncultured Kingella sp. (assembly GCA_963520365.1). Taxonomy (GTDB): domain Bacteria; phylum Pseudomonadota; class Gammaproteobacteria; order Burkholderiales; family Neisseriaceae; genus Kingella_B. The sequence goes on along the minus strand of CAUQQW010000066.1, from coordinate 11,706 downwards.
AATCATCCTAATGAAAGGAAACCCCAATATGAAAAAAGCATTCGCCTTAACCCTAATCGCCACCCTGCTTGCTGCCTGTTCCAGCACATGGCACGGCGTAAAAGAAGACACCGCCACCACAGTAGAAAAAGTGGGCAACGGCATTGAACACGGCTGGGACAAAACCCAATCTACCGTGAAAAAAGGTGGCAACGCGGTAGGGCGCGGCATCAGCCATGTTGGCGAGAAAATTGAAAACGCCACCGCGCAATAATCATTAAGGCAGCCTGAAACCCCATTTTCAGGCTACCTTTTATATTAAGGAAACCATCATGCCCCATTCATCCCACTACGCCGCGCATTTTGCCGCGCAATTGCGCCAAGCCATCGCCGCCATTCCCGCAGAGTTGCGCGGCGATATTTACGCCCTGTCGCTGTGGTTTTATTGCGAGAACGACGATGAGCGCTTCCCTTGCATCCTGTTCAGCTACAACACCGAAATGCATTATCGCCAGCAAATCGCGCAGGCATCCAACGCCAACGAAGCGCGTTGGAATTTCGCCTTTTGGCTGCAAGACGAAGCCCCCACCAGCATCACGTTCGGTGGCGAAAACGATGCTGCGCTAGCGCAATGGTTTGCCAACGCGTTTGATGCTCGCACCGATGCGCACGACGGCGCAGCGTTTCGCGAAGCGTTCATAGAAATGGTTATCCGCAGCGTGCAACAGCTGTTTGCGGATGGCGAGGTTGCCCGCGCATTTGGGCGCAATATCCCTGCGATTGTGCACGAGCTGGAATATTATGATGTGCCAAACGGTTGGACAAAACGCGCCAATCCACAAGGCTTGGCAGATGAATTTTTGGCGTGGGCAAACCATGCTGAGGCAGCCTGCGTAGCGTAGTGGAATTGCGAAGCTAAAATCATTCTCCACTAGACAAACCCAGCAAACTCGTTACAATCGCGTCTCTTGTTCAACCACATATCTAAGGAAAAATCATGAGCTTGCTAGACAACGTTATCAGCGCAGCAACTTCCGCCATGAGCGGCAGCGGCGAGCAAGGCAAAGCCGTAGAACTCGTTACCCAATTGGTGCAACAAAACGGCGGCAACGTGGGCGATTTGCTGGGCAACTTGCAACAAGGCGGCTTGGGCGACGCGCTGCAAAGCTGGATTGGCACAGGCAGCAACGCCAGCGTGGATGCCGCGCAAATCCAAAACGCGCTGGGCAGCAACCTAAGCGAAGCCGCTGCCAAAGTGGGCTTGGATGCCAGCAGCGCAGGCAATTTGCTGGCGCAATATCTGCCCAACATCATTAACGCCATCACGCCCAACGGCAACGCCGCCGATGCCAACGGCTTTGGTTTGGACGACATCGCCCGCATCGTGATGCAAAACTTTTTGAAATAAACCCGCGCTAGTTTTCAGGCTGCCTAATCTGTAATGGATAGGCAGCCTGAAAAGTGATTAGCGCGATAATGCACCAAAGGCAGCCTGAAAAACCAAACCTTGCTTTCAGGCTGCTACCGTTTAATTTAATGCTTAACCTCTCAATTATCCCAGCAAACAGGAGCCAGCCATGCAACCCGTTGCGCTAGACGATATTCCAGACGAAGTATTTCTAGAAGATATTTTTGAACTGACTGCCACATTTGCAGACGAATCGCCCGCGTTATTCAACATCATGTGTGCAAGCCTAAGCATCGCACCCGAAGATTTGCTGATTACTGATTTTGTGGAAGATGAAAATGATGAAAACAAGTGCGCAGGCTACGCTTACGACCGCCGCAATAAAAAAAATGTATGACTATACCTTTGACCACGACCGCGTTCACATTTGCGAAGTAGCAATAGACAGCCTAACTGTGCGCGATACATTTAGTGTGCGCGTGTTGCATTTGTTGTAAGGCAGCCTGAAACCAAACGCAGCAAATTCCTACAAAGCCAAAACAGCATTCCAAAAACATTTTCAGGCTGCCTTATCCCCCAACCGATAGGCAGCCTGAAAATCATCTGAACAACATCAAGCCAGCCTACCCCGCTTGGCTCTGCGCCACAAATTCCGCCTGCTTCGCCGCCGCCTTGCCGCTGTCCAGCGCTTCTTTCGCCCGCGCCAAGCCGTCTGCCAAATCTGTTGCCACATTGCCCGCATACAAACACGCCGCCGCGTTCAGCAGCACAATATCCCGCGCCGCACCTTGCGCTTGACCGCGCAACACCGCTTTCATCATCGCCAGTGATTGAGCCGCGTTTTCCACTTTCAGGCTGCCTAAATCGCTGTAAACAGGCAAGCCGAATTCTTCGGGGTGGATGTCGTATTCGCGCACTGCGCCGTCTTTCAGCTCGGCAATGCGCGTGCTGCCTGAAACCGTGATTTCATCCAAGCCATCGCTGCCATGCACCACCAAAGCGTGCTGTGAGCCCAGCTGTTGAAACACGCGCGACAAAATGCCGCACAAATCAATGTGAAACACGCCAATCAGCTGATTGACCGCGCCTGCGGGGTTGGTGAGCGGGCCTAAAATATTGAAAATGGTGCGAAAACCCAACGCCTTGCGCACGGGCGCAACATAGCGCATCGCCGAATGATGGTTGGGCGCAAACATAAAGCCGATGCCGCATTGCGCGATAGACTGCGCCACTTGCTCGGACGATTGCTGCAAGTTCACGCCCATCGCTTCCAACACATCCGCCGCACCGCTGGACGACGACACCGAACGCCCGCCGTGCTTCGCCACTTTCGCGCCCGCCGCTGCCGCCACAAACATGGCGGTGGTGGAAATGTTAAACGTTTTGGCGCCATCGCCGCCTGTGCCCACAATGTCCACCAATTCGTTGGCATACGGCGTGTTCACTTTGGTGGCAAATTCGTGCATCACGCTGGCAGCGGCGGCGATTTCCGACACGGTTTCCACCTTAATCCGCAGCCCTGTCAAAATGCCTGCAATCTGCTCGGGCAACACTTCGCCGCGCATGATTTGGCGCATCAAATCGGTCATCTCGTCATAAAACAGCTCGTTGTTGTCAATCAAACGGGCAAGGGCTTGCTGTGGAGTAATCATGTTTTTCCTTTGTAAACAAATGGTTTGAAAAATGGGCAACAACGCGCCATGCTTGGTGGCAGCCTGAAAATCGCTTTTGGGTAAACGCCTATGCGCCCAGCCTTTTCAGGCTGCCTATGGAAGCCGATTTTAACAAAATTTAACCCGACTGCGTGTGCTATACTTCGCCCCATTTTTTGAGCCCAATAAACACCATGACCGATTTCATCCCTAATATAGACGAAGACAGCGATTTTGCTGCCGAAGCCCCCGCCGCCGAAACCTTGCGTTTAACCGTGCCCATAGATTTGGCAGGGCTGCGCCTTGATGCCGCGTTGGCAAAAATGTTGCCTGATTATTCGCGCAGCCGCATCGCCAGCTGGATTAAAGACGGCGAAGTTTTGTGCAACGGGCAAGCCGCATCGCCCAAGACTAAGCTCATCGGCGGCGAAGATTTGGTGGTGAACATCCAGCCCAGCCACGAAACGCAAGCCTTCACGCCCGAAGCGATGCCGCTGGACATTATTTATGAAGACGACAGCGTGATCGTGCTCAACAAGCCTGCGGGATTGGTGGTGCACCCTGCCGCGGGCAACTGGACAGGCACGCTGCTTAACGGTTTGCTCGCCCATGCGCCCGAGCTATCGCAAGTGCCACGCGCAGGCATTGTGCACCGCTTGGATAAAGACACCAGCGGCTTGATGGTGGTTGCCAAAACGCTGCCCGCGCAAAACCATCTGGTGCAGCAATTGCAAAGCCGCAGCGTAAAGCGCATTTACCGCGCCGTTGCCGATGGCATTGTGCCGTTTGATGGCAAGATTGAAACCCAAATCGGGCGCGATCCGCATAACCGCCTGAAAATGGCGGTGGTGAAATTTGGCGGCAAAGAAGCGATTACCCACGTTAAAGTTTTGGAGCGTTATCAAGCGCATAGCTATATTGAATGCAGCTTGGAAACGGGGCGCACCCACCAAATTCGCGTGCATTTGCGCGAAGCCCGCCATCCGCTTGCGGGCGACCCTGTTTACGGCAATCCGCGCCATCCTTGCTCGCCCGAAGTGAAAGCCGAAGTCAAAGCCCTTGCCCGCCAAGCCTTGCACGCCTATCGCCTGAGCTTTATCCATCCGAAAACAGGCGAAACGATGTCGTTTGAAGCGCCGATGCCTGATGATATGTATCATCTGCTCTCCGTGCTGCGCTTGGAAAGCGGCATGGATTCGGCATTGAGCAACGAGCAGGAATGGGCGGAGAAATTCGCCAGCGAAGACGACGATGATGATTGGAACGAAGATGATTACGATGTGGATGTGGTTTATACGCGCGATTAGGCAGCCTGAAAACGGCGCGCTTGTTGTTCAATATTATTTTCAGGCTGCCGCAGATTCGTATCTATAAACACAAAACACAACGCCATGCCGCTCATAATAGGCAGCCTGAAACGGCATCCGCCCCATCCCGCGCATTTAATCAAGCCTAGATAAACAGCATTTCAGGCTGCCACGCTCCCATCAGCAACACCGCAAACCCCATCCACCACAACATAGGCAGCCTGAAAACCTGTTTACCCATTTTCAGGCTGCCTCAACCCCATCCCAAATCAAACAAATCCCCAAAAACCATGCCCATCCTAGCCATAGACACCAGCACCCAATACCTCTCCCTCGCCCTGCACGCCCACGGCGAAACCCGTCTCTACCACGCCGAAGCAGGCAACCACCAATCCGAACACATCCTGCCGCAAATCCAAGCCCTGTTTGCCCAAGCGCAAATTCAGGCTGCCGATCTATCCGCCATTGTCTATGCCCAAGGCGCAGGCGCGTTCACAGGATTGCGCATCGGCATCGGCATCGCGCAAGGCATCGCCACTCCCTACAACACACCACTTATCGGCATCCCCTGCCAAGACACCGTTGCCTACCAAATCCCCGACCATCCCTGCGTACTCGCCGCCACCGATGCGCGCATGGGCGAAGTGTTCTACGCCTTTTTCAACACCCAAACTCATCAACGGCTCAGCGACTACCAAGTCGCCAAACCCAGCGACATCAGGCAGCCTGAAAACATTCCCGCCAGTCAAATCATCGGCATTGGCAACGCCTACACGCTGCCCAATCCGCCGCCCTTCGCAGGCACGCCACAAATGCCCACCGCCGCCGACTATCTCGCCCTCGCGCAAACACAGCGCTATCCCGCCACCGCGCCCGAACACGCCGAGCTGTTATACGTTCGCAATAAAATCGCCCTTACCGCCGCCGAGCAACTCGCCCGCAAGCAAAGCCCACAATAGGCAGCCTGAAAACATGAAACTCAACCACCCCCAAGGACAAGCCGCCGAAGACCAAGCCCTCGCCTATCTGCAACAACAAGGCTGCCAACTCATCGAGCGCAACTGGCATTGCAAACACGGCGAAATAGACCTCATCATGCTTTCAGGCTGCCTACTCTTGTTTATTGAAGTAAAATACCGCAAAAACAACCGCTACGGCGGCGCAGCATACAGCATCACCCCCAGTAAACTGCGCAAACTCCAAGCCACCGCCGAACTCTATTTGCAACAACATCCCCACAACGGCGCCTGCCGCATTGATGCCTTACTCATAGAAGGCAATCTCCCGCCACAATGGATACAAAACATCACCGCTTAAACCACAGGAGACCCATCATGACCACCTTAACCCAGCGCGTTGCCGAGCATTTCAACGAAAGCATCCAAACCAAACAACAAGCCGCCCAAGTGCTCGCCGAGCCCACCGCCCAAGCCGCCGAACTGCTTTTTAACACCCTTGCCAACGACGGCAAATTCCTAATCTGCGGCAACGGCGGTTCCGCAGCCGATGCCCAACACTTCGCCGCCGAAATGACAGGGCGCTTTGAAAAAGAACGCATGGAACTTGCCGCCATCGCCCTAACCACCGACACCTCCGCGCTCACCGCCATCGGCAACGACTACGGCTTTGACCACATATTCAGCAAACAAGTGCGCGCGCTCGGGCGCACAGGCGACGTACTCGTCGGCATCTCCACATCAGGCAACTCAGGCAACGTTATAGAAGCCATCAAAGCCGCCCACGAAAACGGCATGCACGTTATCGCGCTCACAGGACGCGACGGCGGCAAAATCGCCCATCTGCTCAAAGAAGGCGACGTATTGCTCAACGTCCCCTATCCGCGCACCGCCCGCATCCAAGAAGTCCACATCCTACTCATCCACGCCATGTGCGACTGCATAGACACCATGCTCACCGAAGGCATTGCCTAAACCCAAAGGCAGCCTGAAAACCGCAAAACCCACTTTCAGGCTGCCCACAAGCCCCAATTACTCATCCCCAACCATTTACGCTATAATCCGCCCCCGCCACAACATTCAGGCTGCCCCATCAAAAGCAGCCTGAAAACAAACACAGGAGACACCCATGACCCCAATCAAACACATCATCGCAGCCAGTCTCATCATCAGCACACTCGGCGGTTGCGCCACAGCCATCGTAGGCGGCGCAGCAGCAGGCGCCAACTCCATCGCCAACCGCCGCACCATCGGCACCCAATTTGACGACGAATCTACCGAAATCCACATCCGCACCAACGCCTACGCCCTGATTAAACAACACAACGCCAACAGCACCGCCACCCTATCGGTCATCAGCTACAACCGCAAAGTGCTGCTGCTCGGTCAAGTCCCCACCGAAACCGACAAACAACTCGCCGAACAAGCCGCCCGCAACGAACCCCAAGTGCAAAACGTTTACAACTACATCAACGTATCCAGCGAACCCCGCACCATCGCCAACATCAACTACGACACATGGCTCACCTCCAAACTGCGCAGCAAACTGCTCACGCTTGCTTCATCAGGCGTGTACCCTGGGCACGTTAAAGTCGTATCGTTTAACAGCGTGGTTTACGTTTTCGGTTTGCTCACCCCCGAGCAACAAACTCTTGTTAGCAACACCGTTAGCAGCGTATCAGGCGTGCAACAAGTCGTAACACTTTATGAAACCTACACCCCCGCCAGCGTGCAATCTACGCCAGCGCAATAATCAACCACAGGCAGCTTTTCAGGCTGCCTAAAACACGGAAAAACCATGTTCACACGCTATAAAAACAAAGGAAAAATCACATTCGGCAACATCATGCTCACGCTTTTGGTGCTTGGGCTATTTGTCGTCATCGGGCTGATTGGCAAGCTCTACATAACTCTCACCCAAACCCCCGCCGAAACTGCCGCCAACTACAAACGCGAGCAAGAAAGCCAAGCCCAAATTGAATGCTGGTCGCCCACCAACAAATCAGGTCGCGACTGCGGCGCCAGCGCCCCTGCCCAAAACAGCACTACCCAAAAAAGCGCTGCATCCGCCATTGCTGGGCAAATTGAAGCCGAACACCAAGCCGCATCCGAAGCAGGCTTGCTAGATGATGGCGCACTCACCCACGGCGAAGCCCCGAAAAAACCGAAAAAAATCACACCCAAAAGCGCCGAGCGTGATCTAATCCCACAAAACAGCGGCGATGAAGGCACGCCACTTGTTGCCCAAGAAGAACGACAAACGCGCCCCGTCGCCGAACAACCCCGCCCAGCCAAAAAACCACGCACAGAAATTGACACCACAGGCGAGCGCGTGCTTACTCCCGCTCCGCGCCCAAGCAAGCGCGATAATTCCGATGCCACCAACGCCTTGTTTGATTAAATGCACACTTTTTGCTTGACGCATTAACGCAATATTTCTATAATTCGCATCTTTCGGGTCGTTAGCTCAGTCGGTAGAGCAGCGGACTTTTAATCCGTTGGTCGAGCGTTCGAATCGCTCACGACCCATATTCAAAGTCAAGTTTTCAAAACTTGGCTTTTTTGTTTTGCGCTTCTTGCAAACATAAACACAACTTTCAGGCTGCCTATCCCCAAAGGCAGCCTGAAATTCATCTCACCTGCCCATCGCCCAACACCACCCATTTTTGCGAAGTCAACCCATGCAATCCCACCGGCCCGCGCACATGGATTTTATCGGTGGAAATGCCGATTTCTGCGCCTAAGCCGTATTCAAAACCATCGGCAAAGCGCGTGGAAGCGTTCACCATCACGCTGGCGCTGTCCACCGCGCGCAGGAATTGGTTGGCACGGGTGTAGTTTTCCGTGATGATGCTGTCGGTGTGGTGGCTGCCGTGGGTGTTGATGTGGGCGATGGCGGCGTCCAAATCGTCCACAATTTTGATGGACAAAATCAGCGCCAAATATTCGGTGTCCCAGTCTTCATCCGTGGCAGCCTGAATATCGGGCAACACGGCACGCGTGCGCTCGCAGCCGCGCAGTTCCACTTGCTTTTCAACGAGTTTAGCGGCGACGGCGGGCAGCAAATCGGCGGCGCGACTTTGGTGCACCAGCAGCGTTTCCAGCGTGTTGCACGTTCCGCAGCGCGATGTTTTGGCGTTGAACACGATGTTTACCGCTTTTTCCGTATCGGCGCTTTCGTCTAAATAAATGTGGCAAATGCCGTCCAAATGCTTGATAACAGGCACGCGGGCTTCGGCGCTGATGCGTGCCACCAAGGATTTGCCGCCACGTGGAATAATCACATCAATTAAATCTGGCAGTTGCAGCATCGCGCCCACGCTTTCGCGGCTGGTATTTTCCACAAAGCAAACGGCGTTTTCAGGCAGCCCTGTTTCGCGCAAGGCTTGGCGAATGAGCTGCGATAGCGCCATATTGCTGTGAAACGCCTCGCTGCCGCCGCGCAAAATGCAGGCGTTGCCCGATTTCAGGCACAGCGCCGCCGCATCCACGGTTACATTCGGGCGCGATTCGTAAATAATGCCAATCACGCCCAGCGGCACGCGCATTTTGCCGATGCGTAAACCATTGGGGCGCAAGCGAAATTCGTCCATTTCGCCTACGGGATCGGGCAAGGCAGCTATTTGGTGTAAGCCTTCAATCATGGTTTTCAGGCTGCCTTCGGTGATTTTTAGGCGATCCAGCATGGCTTCGGATAAGCCTTTTTGCTTGCTGTTTTCAAGGTCTTGCTGATTGGCGGCAAAGAGCGCGGCTTGGTTGGCTTGGATTAAATCGGCAAGGCGCAGCAGGGCGGCGTTTTTGGCGGCGCTGTCGGCTTGGGCGATTTGATAGAACGCGGCTTTGGCAGCTTGGGCGATTTGGCGGATGTAGTCTTGTGGCATGGTAACTCCTTGTTTTATTGCGCTGTTAAGGCAGCCTGAAAAACACGATTATAAAGTGTTTTCAGGCTGCCTTTGCATTAACGCGGTGCAGTAAAAAGGCAGCCTGAAAGCAATAAACATTTTTCAGGCTGCCTTGGTTGGATTTAGCTTTCGCGCAATTCGCGGCGCAAGATTTTGCCGACATTAGATTTGGGCAACTCGTCGCGGAATTCTATGTCGCGGGGGACTTTGTAGCCCGTGAGCTGGGTGCGGCAGTAGGCGATGAGTTCGTCGGCTGTGAGCGTGCTGTCTTTTTTTACGACAAACAATTTCAGCGCTTCGCCTGTTTTATCGCTTTTCACGCCGATGCAGGCGGCTTCTAGCACTTTGGGATGGGCGACAACGATGTCTTCAATCTCGTTGGGATAAACGTTGAACCCTGATACCACAATCAAATCTTTTTTGCGATCAACGATTCTGAGCCAGCCGTTTTCATCCATGATGGCGATATCGCCTGTTTCCAGCCAGCCGTTAGGGTCTATGGTTTTGGCGGTTTCGTCGGGGCGGTTCCAATAGCCGCGCATCACTTGCGGGCCGCGTATCCAAAGCTCGCCTGCTTCGCCGATGGGCACTTCGCCGCCGTGTCCATCGCGCAGTTGCACTTCGGTGCTGGGCAGAGGCAAGCCAATGCCACCTGAGTATTCGGTAGCGTTGAGTGGATTAACGCACACGCCGGGGCTGGCTTCGGTTAAACCGTAGGCATCCACGATGGGGATGTGCACCAGTTTAAACCATTGTTCGGCAACGGTTTGTTGGGTTGCCATGCCGCCGCCGAGGGCAAGTTTCCATGTGGAAAAATCCACGGTTTTAAATTCGGGGTTGTTCATCAAGCCGCGATACAGCGTGTTTAAGCCGATGAATACGGTTACAGGGTGTTTTTTCAACTCTTTGATAAAGCCGTCTAAATCGCGCGGGTTGGCGATGAGTATGCTTTTTGCGCCCGCCTTGAAAAACAGCAGCAAGTTCACGGTGAGCGCGAAGATGTGGTAAAGGGGCAGGGCGGCAATCACCACTTCTTTGCCTTCCACCAGCTTGGCTTTTATCCATTCGCCGCCTTGCATCATGTTGGCGCAAATGTTGCCATGCGTGAGCATCGCGCCTTTGGCAACGCCTGTGGTGCCGCCTGTGTATTGCAAAAAGGCGAGGTCGTCGCGGGTGAGGGCAACGGGGGTGAACGGGTGCGCCGCGCCTTGCTTTAAGGCAGCCTGAAACGTGGTTGTGCCTGCTAATTGGTAGCTGGGAACGGCTTTTTTGATGTGGCGCAGCACGAAATTCATCAACGCGCCTTTAAACGTGCCAAACATTTCGCCCACGCTGGCGATGATGATGTTTTTGATTTGCGTGCGCGGCAGCACCAGTTCCAGCGTGTTGGCAAAGTTTTCTAGCACAACAATAGTGCTGGCACCGCTGTCGTTTAGCTGATGTTCCAACTCGCGCGGTGTGTAAAGCGGATTGGTGTTTACCACCACCATGCCTGCTTTCAGGATGCCAAACACGGCGATGGGGTATTGCAGCAAATTGGGCATCATCACCACAACGCGCTCGCCGCGTGGCAGCTTGAGCACGTTTTGCAGATAGGAAGCAAATTGATCGGATAGCTCGCCGATTTGCTGGTAACTCAATTCTTTGCCCATGCTGTGAAAGGCGGTTTGGCTGCCAAATTTGGCAATGCTTTGCTGCACCACATCTATCATGGATGTGTAGTGCGTGGGGTCTATTTCGGCGTTTACGCCTGCTTCGTAGCTTTTGAGCCAGATTTTTTCCATGTTGGGTGTCCTTGGGTTGGGGGTTATGGGGCGGGTTGCAAATTGGGGCGCACCAAATTAAAGGTGGCTTGGGTGAGCAAGGTGGTAAACGATTGCGGGTTGAAGCCGCTGCCTTTATACAAAATGGCATAGCGTTCCGCTGCTTCTACCCATTCAAACGGCGCGATGTGAAAGCCGTTGCGCAGATAAAAATCCAAACGCTTTTGGCGTTGCTGGGCATCGGCAGCGTTGGCATCGGGCGTGCGGATGTCTAACACGATGGTATCGCTGGGATATTGCCGTTCCAGCTCGGCGATGATGCGCGAGCCATAGCCTTGCGAACGGCATTGCACATCAATGGCGAAATACAGCACAAACAGCAGTCCTTCGCCATGAATTAAGTAAACAAAGCCAATGGGTTGCTGCTGTTCATCCACAATGGCATCAAAGCGGATGGCTGGGCGCAGCGAGAAAAGCCGTAGCCCCCAAAAAGGAAAACGGTCTTCTGCGGGAAAGGCTTGTTGATAAAGCTGCTGGGCGTATTGGCGCAGATGCGACTGTTTTAATAGGGCGATGGGGATGAATTGCATGGGGGTAAGCTGGATAAGGCAGCCTGAAAACGAGTAAACAGGCTTTTCAGGCTGCCTATTTCACAATAATAACTATGGGGCTGTACTAGATAAGCCTAAATACCACACCATCTACGCAGCACTTTAAGCTGTTCGGAAGGTGTACCAAA
>CAUQQW010000065.1:0-12034 GCA_963520365.1 uncultured Kingella sp. | reverse complement strand
TGAGTTATCTTCATTTTTGCAGTCTAACATGACTGCTTATCTAGTACAGCCCCAACAAAAAAGGCAGCCTGAAAACCGTTTCCCGTTTTCAGGCTGCCTCAATCGTTCAAAATTACCGCTTCTCTTTCTTCTGGCACTTGCCGCACACGCCATACATATACAAAGCGTGGTCCACAATGCGGTAGCCGTTGTCCTGCGCGATTTTATCCTGCAAGCGTTCAATCTCTTCGTTATGAAACTCGGTAACATCGCCGCATTTCACACACACCAAATGGTCGTGATGCTCGCCTTTGTTTAGCTCGTAAACCGCTTTGCCTGTTTCAAAATGGTGGCGCAACAAAATGCCCGCTTGTTCAAACTGAGTGAGCACGCGATAAATCGTTGCCACGCCCACTTCAATGCCGTCGTCCAGCAAAATGCGATACACATCTTCAGCGCTCAAATGCTCATCCGCGTGCGATTCAAACAAATCCAAAATTTTCAAACGCGGGCCCGTAACCTTTAAGCCATTTCCCTTTAACTGCGCGATGTTATCCATGAAAATTCCTTTTAATACGACAAATGTAGATGCCGTATAATAGCATTTTTCGTCCGCAATCCCTAGCCTAAATAATAAAAGGTTTCAATAAACGTTTTTGCGCATGGTTGGGGTGTGGTATCTTTCCTATTTTTATTTTACGAAAGGCAAAACCCTTGAAACCACACGTTCTCGCACTTATCGCCGCCGCCACACTCAGCGCGTGCACCCCAAAATTGGTTGAAAAACTGCCTTATTACAAACTTTCCGTTGTGCAAGGCGTGCCGCTGGATGCCCAAGCCGTGTTGAACCTGCAAACGGGCATGACTCGCCAGCAAGTTGCCATGGAAATTGGCTCGCCGCTGCTCAACAACGCCTTTCGCACCGACCGCTGGGATTATGTTTACGAAGTGGTGCGCGGCAATAAGGTTAAAGAACACCGCAATTTAAGCGTTCACTTTGATGCCAACGGCGCAGTCAGCCGCATTGAAGGCAACGCTTTGGACTACGCGCGTGAGCAAATCGCCACGTCTCAACAAACTCAAAAATAAGGAAGAACATCATGGCACAATTAAAAATTGCCATCGCTGGCGCCAATGGACGCATGGGCAGAACGCTGATTCAAGCGGTTGAAGCCAATCCCAGCACGGTTTTGGTTGGCGCGCTAGATCGTCCAGGTTCAGGCGTGTTGGGCTTGGATGCGGGCTTTGCGCTGGGCATCAAAACAGGCGTGAAAGTAACCGATAATGTGGACATCGCTTTGGACGATGCGGATGTTTTGATTGATTTCACTCGCCCCAGCGCGTCTTTGCCGTTGATTGAAAAATGCGCCGCCAAAGGCATCAAAATGGTGATTGGCACAACGGGCTTTGACGATGCGGGCAAGGCGGCGATTGCGGCTGCCGCGCAGAAAAATGCGATTGTGTTCGCGGCGAATTTCAGCGTGGGCGTGAACCTAACGTTCCATATTTTAGATACCGTGTCGCGCGTGTTAAATGAAGGCTACGATATTGAGATTATTGAAGCGCATCATCATCACAAAGTGGATGCACCCAGCGGCACGGCGCTGCGCATGGGCGAAGTGATTGCCAACGCGGTTGGACGCGATTTGAAAGCCTGCGCGGTTTATGGGCGCGAAGGGCACACAGGCGCGCGCGATCCGAAAACCATCGGTTTTTCCACTATTCGCGCGGGCGATATTGTGGGCGAGCATACGGCGCTGTTTGCCACCGATGGCGAGCGCGTGGAAATCACCCACAAAGCCAGCAGCCGCATGACTTTTGCCGCAGGCGCGGTTCGTGCGGCGGTTTGGTTGCAAAACCAGCCAACAGGCTTGTTTGATATGCAAGATGTGTTGGGCTTGAAAAACTAACGCGTTTTGCCATTAAGGCAGCCTGAAAACCGTTTTATGCTGTTTTAACGCGCGTTATGCGTTTTCAGGCTGCCTTTTTCAGCTATTTGTTTACCAACATCAGGGCGTGCGCTCAGGCGCATTCTTCGGCAGCCTGAAAACGGCTTTGTCATCAAACTCTCTATCTATCGCGCAGCGCATCTTCGCCCGCCATCATCATAGGCAGCCTGAAACGCGGTTGAACCAAAACAAAAAACGTTGCCGCCCAGCCGCCTATGCAAAAAGGAATTCCCATCATGACCCCCGAAACCGAAACTCCGCAACCCACGCAGCCTGAAAACCACATTCACCGCGCGCGCAAAAAAATCAGCAAGCGCGAGTTGATTCGCCAGCGCAGCATTTATGCCTTGCCCAATTCGGTTACCCTTGCCGCGCTGTTTGCCGCCTTTTTCGCCATCACCCAATCCATGCACGGGCGTTATGAAAGCGCGGCGATTAGCGTGTTCATCGCCATGCTGCTGGATGGCATGGATGGGCGCATCGCCCGCTTCACCAACAGCCAAAGCGCGTTTGGTGAGCAGCTAGACAGCCTTGCCGATATGGTGAGCTTTGGCGTTGCCCCCGCGCTGATTGTGTATAACTGGCAGCTGTATGAATTTGGCAAGCTAGGCTATTGCGTGGCGTTTATTTATTGCGCGTGCGCCGCTTTGCGCTTGGCGCTGTTTAACACGCTGATCGGCAGAGTGAGCAAAAAATGGTTTATCGGCATCCCTAGCCCAACCGCCGCCGCGCTGATGGTGGGCATGATATGGGTGGACCGCAGCTATGATGGCGTGTTTGACCAATCCAGCATTTGGGTACTGCTGATGACCTTGTTTGCGGGCTTGTCTATGGTGGTGCAAATTCCGTTTTGGAGCTTTAAGGAAATCAAGCTGCGCCATCGCATTTCGTTTGCGCGCATGATTGGCATGATGATGCTGATTGTGCTCTTGGTGTTGCAGCCTGCGCTGATTTTGTTTCTCGCCTTTTTTGCATACAGCCTTTCGGGCTATGTGATGTGGGCGTGGAAAAAAATGAGCGGTCGCACAACGCGCTTAGATTGAATTTCAGGCTGCCTATTTTGCGGATGGGCAGCCTGAAACGTGGGTTTACTCGTTTTCAGGCTGCTTTTAATGCTGTTCAATGCAGCCTGAAAGATTTATTGTGCAGTCCAATTTTCCCATTTCAAATCGCCAATTCGCGCGAATTCTTTGGTGTTGTGGGTAACCAAAATGGCATCTGCCGCCAAGGCGTGCGCCGCAATCCACAAATCATTGCCGCCAATCATCGGGCCTTGTCGTTTGAGCGCATCGCGCCAGCGGGCATAATGTTCGCAAATGGCGGCATCAGGCAGCACAACGGGCACAATGCGCAGCAAGCGTTCAATATTTTCTTTTGCTTTTTCAGGGCGTTGGCTGCCTTGCGCGCCGCTTAATAATTCTGCATAGCTGATAAAGCTCATGCACAATTTGGCTTGGCTGGGCAAGCGGTTGATTTTTTCGCGCACGACAGGCGGATTATTTTTTTGAATATAAATCAAGATATTGGTGTCTAGCATATACATCATAGCGCATCACGCTCCTGCGGCGGCTCGTTATCGCGCGCTTCAATTTGCGCGATGAAGTCGTCGTCAAATTGCGCCAAGATGGCAAAAAGCTCATCGCCGCGCTGGCTGGTTTGCGGCGCACGCAACACTACATCGCCATTTTCGGCGCGGAAGATTTCCACCGTGTCGCCCTCAAAACGAAAATTTTTGGGAATACGCACCGCTTGGCTGCCGCCGCTTTGGAAAATTTTGGTTAGCATCATCGCTCCTTGTATATACAAAATATCTTTTTGTAGATATTAAGCAAAAAGCGCATGGTAGGCAAGCAAAGACAGCCTGAAAATGGGAAATACTCATTTTCAGGCTGCCTTAAATTCTTGTTTACAAACCTTTACAACGCACTCACAAAGTTTATAATTCCACCCTTTTCCCACCCCCATAGGAACACTCCAATGGCACTCATTGTACAAAAATACGGCGGCACATCAGTCGGCTCTCCTGAGCGCATCAAAAATGTCGCCAAACGCGTTGCAGCTGCCCGCCAAGCAGGGCATGACGTTGTGGTGGTTGTCTCCGCCATGAGCGGCGAAACCAACCGCTTGGTTGCGCTGGCGCACGAAATGCAGGAATTCCCCGACCCGCGCGAATTAGATGTGGTGTTGTCCACAGGCGAGCAAGTAACCATTGGCTTGCTGGCGATGGCGTTGAAAAATATTGGCGTGGATGCGAAAAGCTACACAGGCTGGCAAGTTGCGGTGAAAACCGACACCGCCCACACCAAAGCGCGCATTGAAGAAATTGACAGCGACAAAATGTTGGCAGATTTGAAAGCAGGGCGCGTGGTGATTGTGGCGGGCTTTCAAGGCATCAGCAGCGCGGGCGATATTTCCACGCTGGGGCGCGGCGGCTCGGACACTTCTGCTGTGGCGCTGGCAGCGGCGTTGAAAGCCGACGAATGCCAAATCTACACCGATGTGGACGGCGTTTATACCACCGACCCGCGCGTGGTGCCCGAAGCGCGCCGCATGGATACCATCACATTTGAAGAAATGCTGGAACTGGCGAGTTTGGGCAGCAAAGTGTTGCAAATTCGCTCGGTTGAATTTGCGGGCAAATACCAAGTGCGCCTGCGCGTATTAAGCAGCTTGCAAGAGGGCGGCAAGGGCACATTGATTACTTTTGAGGAAGACGAAAACATGGAAAAAGCAGCAGTTTCAGGCATCGCGTTTGATAAAAACCAAGCGCGGATTAACGTGCGCGGTGTACCAGACAAACCAGGCATTGCTTATCAAATTTTGGGCGCGGTTGCCGATGCCAACATTGAAGTGGACATGATTATCCAAAACGCGGGCAACGAGGGCACAACTGATTTTTCATTCACCGTGCCACGCGGCGATTACAAGCCCACGCTGGAATTGCTAAGCAGCCTGAAAGACAGCATTGGCGCGGCGGAAGTGAGCGGCGATGATGCGGTGTGCAAGGTGTCCATCGTGGGCTTGGGGATGCGCTCGCACGTTGGCATCGCGGCAAAAATGTTCCGCACGCTGGCGGCAGAAGGCATCAACATCCAGATGATTTCCACTTCTGAAATCAAAGTTTCAGTGTTGATTGACGAGAAATATTTGGAATTGGCAACGCGCGTGTTGCACAAAGAATTTGGTTTGGATAAAGCGTAATCATGATTTTCAGGCTGCCTATGGGTAACGTAGGCAGCCTGAAATCTATATAACGCATCGCTGACGGGCGAAGCCATCGGCAGCCTGAAAACCCTTTTCCCCGCTTATCTCTATGCTTGAATCCCTTATCCTCCATAACCAACAAACCGCGCTGCTGTTCCACGCCACCACCGAATGGCTGGCGTTAAGCGGCGGCTTTATGCTGTATAACCACATCCGCAAACGCCGCGGGCATCCCGCCACGCTCGCCAGCAAAGGCGGTATTTGGGTGCTGGCGTTTTGCCTGCTGGGCGCGGGCATCGGCAACAAGCTGGTGTCTATTTTGCAGTTCCCCGAATATTGGGCGCTGGTGCACAGCAACCCCAAGCAATTTTGGCTGGCTGTGGTGTCGGGGCAAAGCGTGGTGGGCGGTTTGCTGGGTGGCTGGCTGGGCGTGGAAATTGGCAAGAAAATCGGCGGCATCACCTCGCGCACGGGCGACGATTTTGTTGCGCCGATTTTGCTCGGGCTGGTGATTGGGCGCACAGGCTGCTTTGTGGCGGGACTGTATGACGGCACCTACGGCGTGCACACCACGCTGCCTTGGGGCGTGGATTTTGGCGACGGCAGCCGCCACCCCACCCAGCTCTACGAATGGTTCGCCGCGCTGATTGCTCTTATCACACTGCCCCAATGGCGGCAGTATTTTGCCCACGAGCAAGGCTTGTCGTTTCGCGTGTTGATGTTTGGCTACTTGCTTTGGCGGTTAATCATCGACAGCATCAAACCCGTGCCCGCGGGCTGGTGGCTGGGGATGAGCGGCATCCAATGGGTGTGCCTGTTTGCGCTGCTGGTGATGGTGGCGACCTATCGGCGCGTGAGATAGTTTCAGGCTGCCTCTGCGCGGGCATAAGGCAGCCTGAAAACAAGAAAACCATAACAAGGAACAATCATGGGAACATTCTTCCGCGCCATCATCGCTTTTTTGAAAGCCGTTGTTTTGGGCTTGGCTGCGCTGTTTATGGTGTCGTTGGGGCTATGCGCGGTTCTTGTGGCGGGGGCGGGTGCTGCAAGTGTGATGGGGATGGGGGCTGGTCTGGTGGGCGGATTTTTCGCATTGTTGTTTATGATTTTGGTATTTATCAACGGGTTCAAAGCATCCAAACGCACTTCGCGCACATCCCAACGCGTTTCGCGCTCATCCGATAAAAAGCCTGTGCCGCCGCATTACTACCGCGACCGTGCGCGACGGCGCAAACAGCGCGAGCAAGAAAACAACGACAACGCAGATTGATTTTAGCTTCGCCGCGCCACTATGCTCCGCAGGCTGCCTTTGCGCGGGCACAATAGGCAGCCTGAAAACAAGAAACCAAATATAAACGGCATAACAAGGAACAACTATGGGAACATTCTTTCGCGCCATCATTGCTTTGATAGCGGCTATTTTTCTCGGCTTGGGCGCGCTGCTGCTGGTGGGGTTTGGCGTATGCGCATTGGCGGCGACCACGGGCAGCATGGGTGTGTTTGAAGCGGGCGTGGTGGTGGGTATTATTGCCACGTTAGCATTTGGCATTCGGGTGTTTATTAGCGTGTTCAACGCATTGGGCGATAAGCCTCAGCCAAACAGCGAAGAGAACAGCCCCACGCCCGCGCTGCCGCACGACGCCCACGACCAACAACGCGAGCAAGCAAACCACGACAACGCAGATTGATTTTAGCTTCGCAACGCCACGACGCTTCGCAGGCTGCCTTTGCGCGAATACAATAGGCAGCCTGAAAACAAGAAACCAAATATAAACGGCATAACAAGGAACCAATCATGAGAACATTTATCAGCGCCATCATCGCCTTGCTGGTGGCTATTTCTCTTGGCTCGGGCGTGCTGTTGGTAGCGGCGGTCGGTGTATGTGTTGGGGGCGGTGGCTCAGATATTAAAAAAGGCGTGGTTGTGGGTATTATCGGCGCATTGGTGTTTAGCGGCTGGGTGTTTGTGAGCGTATTCAAATCATTAGATAAATCCTCGCACTCAAACGGCGAGCAGGGCAAGCTACCCGTGCCACCACATTACTACCGCAACCGCGCCCAACAACGTAAATCCAACAACAACGAAAACCAAGAGTAACAACCTGTATTCATTTTCAGGCTGCCTTTTACGCCTTAACCCGAGGCAGCCTGAAAGCTAAAATGGTTTATTCAACAGAGCTGTATTGTTTAGCAAAATGTCGGCGAGCCGCCGACGTGCCACAGATTGCAGGTTTTGCAAAGGTTTCAGCCTGAAACTCCAAACAGCCCACTCGCCCGCAGAGGCAGCCTGAAAACCATATCGCAGTACAAAAACAAACCCAACCCCTACCAAAAGGAACCCCCATGTCGCGCAAAAACCGCCCCTACCATTTCTACAACACCACCGCCTCCGTGTGCAGCACCTGCTTCAAGCAAATAGAAGCCAAAATCGTGTTTAAAAACAACCACGTTTATATGGACAAATGGTGTCCCAACCACGGCATGCAGCGCGTGCTCATCAGCGACGATGCCGAATACTACCGCCTCGGGCGCGAAGTGTTTGTGAAAAAACCCGAAATGCCGCAACGCTTCAACAGCGAAATGCACTACGGCTGCCCCTACGACTGCGGGCTTTGCCCCGACCACATGCAGCATTCCTGCCTGTCCATCGTAGAAATCAACCGCGCCTGCAACCTCAACTGCCCCGTGTGCTTTGCCGACAGCGGCACGCACCGCAGCGAACACTATCCGCTGGCAACCGTGGAAACCATGCTGGATGCCATCGTTGCCAACGAAGGCGAGCCCGATGTGGTGCAAATTTCAGGCGGCGAGCCCACCATCCACCCGCAATTTTTTGACATCCTCGCCGCTGCCCGCCGCCGCCCCATCAAGCATTTGATGATAAACACCAACGGCATCCGCCTCGCGCAAGACCCCGAATTTGCCCAGCAACTCGCCGCCACAGGCAAACACGGCTTGGAAATCTATTTGCAGTTTGACTCGCTGGATAACGCCGTAACCCAAACCCTGCGCGGTGCCGATTTAAGTCGCATTCGCCAGCAAGCCCTTGCCAATCTCAACCGCGCAGGCCTATCCACCACGCTGGTGGTAACCGTTGCCAAAGGCGTAAACGACCACGAAATCGGCGACATCATCCGCTTTGCCGCCAGCCAACCCTGTGTGCGCGGCGTAACCTTGCAGCCCGTGCAGTTTGCAGGGCGCACCGACAACGTGGGCGGCAAAAACCGCCTCACCGTGAGCGAAATCCGCCGCAAAATCGTGGAACAAAGCGGCTTGTTCAGCGAAGCCGACATCATGCCCGTGCCCTGCAATCCCGACACGCTGGCGATGGGCTACGCCTTTAAAGACGGCGCAAGCATCACCCCGCTCACCCGCTATTTGGACCCGCAAACCTTGGTGAAAAGCGCGGGCAACACCATTGTGTTTGAACACGATGCCAGCCTAAAAGAACACGTGTTTAAGCTGTTTTCCACCAACCACAGCCCCGAATCGCAAGCCAACTGTTTGAGCGAACTGATGTGCTGCCTGCCCGAAATTTCCGCGCCCGCCAACTTGGGCTATGAAAACGTGTTCCGCATTTTGGTGGTGCAATTTATGGATGCCGAAAATTTGGATTTACGCAGCCTGAAAAAATCTTGCATCCACTTTGCCACGCCCGATGGCAGGCTTATCCCGTTTGAAAGCTACAATCTGTTTTACCGCCCCGAGATGGCGGCGAAGCTGGCGCAGATTCGCCACAGGATTGATGCGGGCAACGCGATGTGGGCGGAAGGGAAAGGGAAGGTGTTTGCGATTGCGGAGGAGTGAGATTGGGATTGCTTTTGAGTGAGGCAGCCTGAAAATGGGATGATGTGTTTTCAGGCTGCCTTTTTATTTATCATTGGTGGTGTTCTGAAAAGTATGCTGTACTGCTACTCCCTCTCCCGCCAGCGGGGGAAGGAACAGATTGCGGAATTTTTAATCAACGCTACTTGTCTGTAACAATAATCAAGTCAGCATGCTTTTGGGGACAGTACCGCCGATTGAATGCGGGACGTTTTTTTATTTGTTTTCCTGCATGATTTTCAGGCTGCCTCTGTGCATGAGAGGCAGCCTGAAAACGTTTATTGCGTGGCTTGGTTGATTTTGTCGGCTTCTTGGTTAAGCTGCTTTTG
Organism: uncultured Kingella sp.; assembly: GCA_963520365.1. Taxonomy (GTDB): domain Bacteria; phylum Pseudomonadota; class Gammaproteobacteria; order Burkholderiales; family Neisseriaceae; genus Kingella_B. The sequence goes on along the minus strand of CAUQQW010000065.1, from coordinate 2,748 downwards.
GATGTCTTGGGCGGCTTGTTTGCTTTTGTTGTTCATGTCCAGCACTTGGCTGGCAGCTTGGCTGCTGGCTTGGTCGGCGGTTTTGGATGCACTGTCGCAGGCGGCTAGGGCGGTGAGCATTAGGATAAGGGAGAGTATTTTGCGGGTCATGGGGGTTTCCTTGTGGTTGGTTGGAGGGATAGGGGCAGCCTGAAAGGCAATCTATCCCACAAAAACCGTGTGGTAGAACACCAAAATGGTTCTGTTCTTTCAGGCTGCCTTAGATGTGGGCGGTAGGGTGGGCAATTTATTGCCCACCTGCAATGTTGGCAATCATGGTGGGCAACCAGTTGCCCACCCTACGGTTGGATATTTGCTATGTGGCAACAAGCCATTGCTGTTTCATTTTGTTTTTCAGGCTGCCTATTGGGGTGGATAAGGCAGCCTGAAAATGGGCGTAGGGCTTTTCAGCCTGCCTAAATATCCAACTCGGCTTGGTCGCCTTCGCGTTCCATCCATGCGCGGCGGCTGGCGGCTTCGCCTTTGCCCATCAGTTTGATGAAGATATTTTCGGTGTCGCTGCGTTCTAAATCGGGGATGCTCACTTGCAGCAGGCGGCGGGTGTCGGGGTGCAGGGTGGTGTCTTTGAGCTGGTCGGGGTTCATTTCGCCCAAGCCTTTGAAGCGGCTGATGGCGTAGGCGGTGGGCTTGATGTGTTCTTTGTGCAGCCGTTCCAAAATGCTGTCTAGCTCGGCTTGGTCTAGGGCGTAGAGTTTGCGGGCGGGTTTGTTTTTGCCTTGGGCGTTGATATCCACGCGAAACAGCGGCGGCTGGGCAACGTAGATGTGTCCGTGTTCTATGAGCTTGGGGAAGTGTTTGTAGAACAGGGTGAGCAGCAGCACTTGGATGTGCGAGCCGTCCACGTCGGCATCGGATAGGATGGCGATTTTGCCGTAGCGCAGGGTGCTTAAATCGGGCTGGTCGTTTGCGCCGTGGGGGTCTATGCCGATGGCGACGGAGATGTCGTGGATTTCGGCGTTGCCAAACAGTTGGTCGCGGTGGATTTCAAAGCTGTTGAGCACTTTGCCGCGCAGGGGCAGGATGGCTTGGGTGTTTTTGTCGCGGGCGAGCTTGGCTGAACCGCCTGCGCTGTCGCCTTCCACCAGAAACAGCTCGTTTTCGCGGATGTCTTCGCTTTCGCAGTCGGTGAGTTTGCCTGGTAACACGGCAACGCCGCTGCCTTTTTTCTTTTCTATTTTTTTGGTGCTGCGCAGGCGGGCTTGGGCTTGTTTGATGGTGAGTTCGGCGATTTTTTTGCCGTGTTCTATGTTTTGGTTGAGCCAGAGTTCCAAGGGGTCGCTGCATACGCTGGATACGAGTTTGAGCGCGTCGCGGTTGGTGAGTTTGTCTTTGGTTTGCCCTTGGAATTGGGGGTCTAGGATGCGGGCGGACAGCACGAAAGCGGCGCGGCTGAATACGTCGTCGCTGTTGAGTTTGACCCCGCGCGGCAGTAGGTTGTGGTGGTTGATAAAGTTGTTTACGGCGTTAAACATCGCTTGTTTGAGCCCTGCTTCGTGCGTGCCGCCGAGCGGGGTGGGGATGAGATTGACGTAGCTTTCGTTGGCGCAGTTGCCGTCTTCTAGCCATGTGAGCGCGAATGCTGCGCCTTCGCCTGCGTGGAAGTCTTCGCTGCTGTGGGCAAGGTAGTTTTCGCTGGCAAAGATGGGCACGGCTTCTTGGGCGTTGGCGAGCAGGTCGTCTAAATAGCTGGGCAAGCCTTGCGGGTAGTGCCATGTTTGGACGATGGGGTTTTCAGGCTGCCCTTTGTTGGGGCGGGTTAGGCTGACTTCTACGCCTTTGAGCAGCACGGCTTTGGCGCGCAGCAGGCGTTCTAGCTCGGCTAGGTTGTAGCTGGGGTTTTCAAAATAGCGGGCATCGGGGTACACGCGCACTTCGGTGCCTGTGTCTTTGGCGGCGCAGGTGCCGATTGGGTGTAGGGGTTCTACTACATCGCCGCCTGCAAAGGCGATGTGTTGGATTTTGCCGTCGCGTTTCACGGTTACGTCTAGCCGTTTGGAAAGGGCATTGGTTACGGATACGCCAACGCCGTGCAAGCCGCCTGAGAAGGCGTAGGCGCCGCCTGCTTCGGTTTTGTTGAATTTGCCGCCTGCGTGCAATTGGGTGAACACGAGTTCTACTACGGGGAGTTGCTCGGTGGGGTGGTTGCCGGTGGGGATGCCGCGTCCGTTGTCGCGCACGCTGATGGATTGGTCGTCGTGGATTTCTACGCTGATGCGGGTGGCATAGCCGCCGAGTGCTTCGTCGGCGGCGTTGTCGATGACTTCTTGGATGATGTGGGTGGGGCTGTCGGTGCGGGTGTACATCCCTGGTCGCTCTTTGACGGGTTCTAGCCCTTTTAGGACTTTGATGCTGGATTCGGTGTAGTGTTGTTGTGGGGACATGGTTGTGTGCGATGGGAAAAAAAGGCGTATTTTACTCAAAATTGTTTCAGGCTGCGTTTGGGGTATTGCAGGGCAGCCTGAAAATGAGATGGAGCGGCGACGGCTCGTCGCCAAATTGTTTATCAAACAGGATATGGCTGGTTTGCCAAGATGTCGGCAAGCCGCCGACGCTCCATTGGGTTGGTTTTCAGGCTGCCCTAGTTGGCAGAAATCGCGCTAAGGCAGCCTGAAATTCTGAAAACGGTTTCACTTAGGCAGACTGAAACCTTTGCAAAACCCCACCCCAACACCCCCAAGAATTGAATTC
>CAUQQW010000064.1:0-12259 GCA_963520365.1 uncultured Kingella sp. | reverse complement strand
CACTGGATTTTGATTCCAGCATGCGAAGGTTCGAATCCTTCCTCCCCAGCCAAATTAAGCGCGTATAGGCAACTATATGCGCTTAACCCATTTTAAGGCAGCCTGAAACAACAAAGTGTTTACGGAAAATTAACAAAAACTAACCCAACGCGCGTATAATGCCCATCGCTCAATTGAGCAAGCAATCCCAACTGTAAAAAGGAAGCACCATGTTTCCTACTTCAACCCAAAACCCAACTGCAGGTGAAGAAATGGCTTTTGACAGTTTAATGGTATTCACAGGCAACGCGAATCCCGAATTAGCGCAACGCGTCGCCCGACACTTGGATACACCCTTAGGCAACGCATCCGTAACCAAATTTTCAGACGGCGAAATCGCTGTTGAGTTGCTGGAAAACGTGCGCGGGCGAGACGTATTTATCTTGCAGCCCACCTGCGCCCCTACCAACGACAACCTAATGGAAATCCTCACCATGGCAGACGCGCTCAAACGCGCTTCCGCCGCACGGATTACCGCAGCCATCCCCTATTTTGGCTACGCCCGTCAAGACCGCCGCCCGCGCAGCGCGCGCGTGCCCATTTCCGCCAAATTGGTTGCCAATATGCTCGCCACTGCAGGCATAGACCGCGTTTTAACGGTTGATTTGCACGCCGACCAAATCCAAGGCTTTTTTGATATGCCTGTGGACAACATCTACGCCACCCCCATTTTGACGCACGACGCCTCCAAACAACATTTTGAAAACCTCATCGTGGTGAGCCCCGATATCGGTGGCGTGGTGCGCGCCCGTGCCGTTGCCAAAATGCTCAACTGCGATTTGGCGATTATTGACAAACGCCGTCCCAAAGCCAATGTTGCCGAAGTAATGAACATCATCGGCGATGTTTCAGGCAAAACCTGCTTGATGGTGGACGACATGATTGATACGGCAAACACCTTGTGCAAAGCCGCATCCGCGCTGAAAGAGCGCGGCGCAGAGCGCGTATTAGCCTATGCCACCCACCCCGTGTTCTCAGGTGCGGCGATTGAGCGCTTAAACTCATCGGATATTGACCAAGTAGTCGTAACCGATTCCATCCCGCTTTCCGATGCCGCGCGCGCCAGCAACCGCATCCGCCAAGTGAGCATTGCGGGCTTGTTGGCAGAAACCATCCGCCGCATCAGCAATGAAGAATCGGTTTCGTATTTATTTAATGAAGAATTGGTGCAACCTGGCTCGTTGTTTTTGCCAAGTTGACGCTTATTGAGGCAGCCTGAAACGCTTTTAAATGCATTTTAGCCACGCTGAAACTCGTTTTCAGGCTGCCTTAATCTTGTTAAGCCCTTGGGTTTAACACACCGCAGAGTTGGTCGCAGCTCGGTAGCGGTTTTTCTTTTTTTAACTTTATTTTTTAAGGATTGACAATGTCTATTCAAATTCAAGCAACTGTTCGTGAAACGCAAGGTACGGGTGCGAGCCGCCGTCTGCGTAAAGAAGGTCAAGTGCCTGCCGTGGTTTACGGCGTGGGCGAAGCGCAAGCAATTGCGGTTGACCATAAACAAATGTTCTACGCATTGGAAAAAGAATCTTTCTTTACTCAATTGCTGAAACTGAACATCAACGGCAAAGAGCAAGATGTAATCGTGCGCGATTACCAAATGCACCCTGTTAAACGCCAAGTGCAACACATTGATTTCCAAGCGGTAAACGTGAACGAGCCTTTGCGTATGCGCATTCCTGTTCACATTGTGAATGCGGAAAAATCCAAAGCAGTGAAATTGCAAAGCGGTCGTGTGTCTTTGTTGTCCACCGTGGTGGATGTGATTGTTGATCCGAAAAACATTCCTGCTGCGATTGAGCTGAACTGCGAAAACGTGGAGGCTGGCGACATTTTGCACTTGTCTGATTTGAGCTTCCCCGAAGGCGTGCAAAGCGTGGCTTTGAAACGCAACAGCAACTTGGCAATTGCCAATGTGAGCGGCAAAAAAGGCGCATAATTTAACGCTTTAAGCCAAATAACATAAAGGCAGCCTGAAAATCCATTCGCGGTTTTCAGGCTGCCTTTTTATGCGTGGACAACTGGCACGTTATGCTTAGGTGTGCGTGATATTGTTTACTGCCGCGATGGGCTGTGCTTGATTTTCAGGCTGCACGGCAAACACCACGCGCCTGCGCAAGCGCCGTTGTTGTCGCCAAACATTCCACACCAACAACACAAGAAACGGCTGGCACAGCGCAACCACAAAATAACGCAGCTGGCTGGTGCTGATGATGTGGGCGTTGCCTTGCAGCGTTTTCAACAGCGCCCAGCCCCATAGCCATGCGGATGGCACGGCAAAAGCCAGCACCACCAACATGGCGCTCACGCGCGGAATGGTGAAGGCGAGTTGATTGCCGTGGCTGCCGAGCCGCTGCATTTTGAACAGCAGCAAAATAGACAGGATAACCAGCAGCGCCATGCTACCGTTCACCAACACTTGTATCCAGCCAAACGCGAATTCGGGGGAAATGGGCAAACCATCGCGCGGGGCAGGCGTGGCAGAGGGCAGCAGCGCGCTTTTCACATTCAGCACAACATTCCACAGCAAATCCAGCATCACAATCCATGCTGCAAGGCGTTTTATCATGTTTATTTCCGTTTTCAGGCTGCCAAAAGGAGGGGCATTCTAGCATTGTTGGCAAAGGGAAAACAGCGTTGGGCAGCCTGAAAACAGGGCGTATCGTTCTGGCAACGGTGTTTTCAGACTGCCCAAACGCTTGGAAAAAATTGCGCCGCCCCCTGCCCTTTTGCAGATGCAGGCAGCCTGAAACATCATTACAATAGCGTTTTTTCATTTTCTAAGGACGATAATATGCCCTTTATCCGCCGCAAACCCGATGAATCATCCTTGCCCGTTGGAGACGAAAAATGGGCGCAAGCCACGTTAAAAGACGTGTTGTTCGCCGCCTATCAAGAGCAGCGTCGCGCGCGCTTATGGCGCAATATTTGGCGCGGCGTGTTTGTGTTGATTTTCTTGGCGATTATGGCAGGCTCGCGCGGCGGCAATGGCAATGTGCACCCCAATGCCGCGGGCAACAAGTTTGTGAACATGCAAAAGCCGCACACGGCGGTGGTGGAGCTAAAAGGCGTGATTGGCGGCAACGATGAGCACGACCAAGTTCAAATTCTGCGCGAAGGCATGGAAGCGGCGTATAAAAACAGCAATGTGAAAGCGATTTTGCTGCGTGCCAACAGCCCTGGCGGCTCGCCCGTGGTGTCCAATATCGCGTTTGAAGAAATTCGCCGCATGAAGCGCGAACACGCCAATATTCCTGTTTACGTTGTGGCGGAAGATATGTGCGCTTCAGGCTGCTATTACATCGCTGCGGCGGCGGATAAGATTTACGCCGACCCATCCAGTCTAATGGGCAGCATTGGTGTGATCGGCAGCAGCTTTGATGTAACCGAGTTGATGCAAAAATTAGGCGTGAAACGCCGCGTGCGCATTGCAGGCGACAACAAAGGCATGGGCGACCCGTTCACCCCCGAATCGCCCGCGCAGCAAGAAATTTTCCAGCAAATGCTGAACCAAGTGCACGCAGAATTCATCAAATCGGTGCGCGATGGGCGCAAGGGCAAGCTGAACGAGCAGGGTTATCCCGATTTGTTTAGCGGGCGCGTGTTCACTGGAATTGAAGCGAAAAAAGCGGGCTTGGTGGACGATTTTGGCAATATTTACAGCGTGGCGCGCGATGTGGTAAAAGCGCCCGAGTTGGTGGACTACACGCCTGAGAGCGACGATTTGGCATCGCTGTTGCAACGCAGCTTAGGCGCGAAAGTGCAATTGAAATTGGAAGAATGGTTTAGCCCCAGCTGGTAAAGCCAACACAAAGGCAGCCTGAAAGCGAGTTGACGAGCTTCTGCGAAGCTAAAACCGATAACCCGTTTTCAGGCTGCCTTTTGCTTACTGTTTTTAACTCTCTCTATCGTAACCTTAAAAAATAGAAACCATAGCTCCAGCCATATTGTGTAAAAATTTTCACGTTGTAACGAGATGCCCTGCGCCATGCAGCATAACAACGCATCCGTGCGGTGTGTTTATTTTGATAACTTTACAAAGGAATTCCCATGAACGCTAAACTTCTTCCCCTGCTGTGCGCCCTTGCGCTTGCCGCTTGCAACAATGCGCCGCAACCTGCGCCCGAAGCTGCTTCTGCCGCCGCTTCTGCCATGACCAGCCAGCCAAGCATGGCAAGCGACGCCATGCAAAGCACAGGCAATTGGGTGTCTGCCGACAATCAAGTGCACTTCACCAGCAACAAAACCAATAAGCAAAACAAAACCATCACCGAAGAATCATCCTTTGCCACTTCGTCTGCCCAGCTTTCTGCCGATGGCGTATTTGCCATGAGCATTGACCTTGCCAGCGTGAAAACCAATATTGACCTGCGCGATGAACGCTTGCGCGATTGGGTGTTTGAAGTGGCAAAATTCCCCAAAGCTGAAATCAGCGGCAAGATTGACATGAACGCCATCGGCAGCCTGAAAACAGGCGACAGCCTGCAATTGAAACAACCGCTTACGCTGGATATTCACGGCAACAAGCTGGATATTGACGCGCAATTAACGCTCAAACGCAGCGCCGACAACAGCATCAGCGTGGAAACTGCCGAGCCTGTTATGCTGGATGCGAAAAAAATGGGCATGAGCGAAGGCGTGGCAAAATTGGTGGAAGTGATGGCGCTGGCATCCATCAACGAGCAAATCCCCGTTACCTTCAAAGGCACGTTTACGCGCCAATAAACACGAGCATCAATAGCAAAACCATCCGCAGCAGCGCAACTGGCTGGCGGATGGTTTTTTTGATTGCGGCAGCCTGAAAGCTAGTTTACAAGCTTCTGTGAAGCTAAAACCAACTTTCAGGTTGCCGCAACCGTGTTCTACAACACCTTCACGATACATTCGCACAGATAACGGATATTCGCATCGGTAATCCCCGCCACGTTAATCCGCCCGCTGCGCACGGCGTAGATGGCGAATTCGTCGCGCAGCCTGTCCACCTGCTCGGCAGTCAAACCGCTGAACGAGAACATGCCGTTTTGGCGCACGATAAAGCCGAAATCTTGTTTTGCGCCGTATTCTTGCAGCAAGTCCACAAATTTTTGCCGCATGGTTTTGATGCGCGCGCGCATTTCGTCCAATTCGGCAATCCATTGCGCTTTGAGCTCGGCATCGTTGAGCACCATCGCCACCGTTGCCGCGCCGTGCGATGCGGGGTTGGAATACAGGCGGCGGATAATGGTTTTGACTTGGCTGAACGCGCGCGCGGCGGTGTCGGCATCGTTTGCCACCAGCGTGAACGCGCCGACGCGCTCGTTATACAAACCGAAATTTTTGGAATACGAGCTGGCAATCAGCACTTCGCGGTTGTGTTGCAAAAAGGTGCGCAAGCCTTGCGCGTCTTCGTCCAAGCCGTTGGCAAAGCCTTGGTAGGCGAAGTCAAACAGCGTCAGCCAGCCTTTTTCGGCGGCCATTTTTGCCAGCGTTTGCCATTGCTCGGGCGTGGGGTCTATGCCTGTTGGGTTGTGGCAGCAGCCGTGCAGCAATACCACGTCGCCTTTTTGCGCCTGCGCCAAATCGGCAAGCATGCCGTTCCAATCCAAGCCGTGCGCGGCGGAGTCGTAATAGCGGTAATCGCGGATGTTGATGCCGACGGCGTTGAAAATGGCGTTGTGGTTGGGCCAGGTGGGCGCGGAAATCCACACGTTTTGCGCGGCGGTGTGTTGCTTGATGAATTCTGCTGCCACGCGCAATGCGCCTGTGCCGCCCAAGCTCTGCGCGGTTTTGGCGCGTTGGCTGGCGATGATTTCGTGTTCCGCGCCAAACAGCAAAACTTGCGTTGCCGCGTTGTATGCCGCCACGCCGTCAATGCCAAGGTAGTTTTTGCTGTCTTCGCTGGCGAGCAGGCGCGTTTCGGCGGTTTTTACGGCACGCAAGATGGGGGTTTGCCCGCTGGCATCTTTATACACGCCAATGCCCAGATTGACTTTTTCGGGGCGGGTTTCGGCTTTGAAGGCTTCGCCCAAGCCGAGAATGGGGTCGGCTGGGGCAGCCTGAATGTGGTCAAAAAACATGATGGTTTCCTTTGTGTTGGCAAGATTATTGCGCGGGTTCAAATTTCATCTGCACGCCGTTTTTGCCGCGCAAAACCAGGGTTTTGCCGTTTAATTCGTAGTGCGTTAAATGTTCAATGGCTTTGGAGAATGCGTTTTCCAGCGGCATCGCGCCTTCGCAATACATTAAGGTGGACATCGCTACACCTGTTTTCAGGCTGCCTTTGGCATCGGTTTGCGCTTCAAAATTGATGTGGTTGCAGCCCATATAGGCGTGGGCTTGGGGCAGGTTTGTCCAATCCATTTTCGCTTCGGCGGGAATCGCGCCTTTGTAGCCGCTCAACTCGGTCAAATGCCACACTTGCTTGACAGATGCAGAAGCATTCGCCGCGTTGGCGTTGGGCTGGGCGGTGCTGTTGCAGGCGGCAAGCATCAAACTGGCGCCGAGCAGGCAAATGGTTTTGTTAAACATGATGACTCTCCTTGTTAGAACGTGATAATGCCTTTGCCAAACGCGTTTTCAGGCTGCCTGAAACAGCTTGAAACGAATTAGGCATAAGGCGCAAAACGCACGGTTTGCAAAATGTGAACCAATCTTTGCAGCACGTGCAAAAGGGTTGGTGCAAGGCAGGGCTGTTTTCAGGCTGCCTGAATGGCTTGTTTACTGCCATGCGCCCGATGCCATGCTTGGGCATCGTGAACATCTTGCGCAATTTGCGCTTGCAAGGCGGCGATGCTGTCAAACTTGGCTTCATCGCGCAGCTTGTGCAAAAAGGTTACTTGAATGCGCTCGCCATAAAGGCAGCCTGAAAAATCCAAAAGATGCACTTCCAACTTGGCTTCTGGCGTGTGCGACACGGTGGGATTGGTGCCAAACGATGCCACGCCGTCGCATTCGCCAAAGCTACCCGCCGCGCGCACCACAAACACGCCTTCCAGCGGATAGCGATGCGCGGGCAAATGCACGTTTGCCGTGGGGCAGCCGATGGTGCGTCCCAGTTTTTTGCCGTGTTTAACGTGTCCGCTCAATGTGTAGGGATGCCCGAGCATTTGGTTAGCAGCGGCAACATCGCCTAATTGCAAGGCTTGGCGGATGGCGGTGCTGCTGGCGCGCTCGCCCGCAATCAAAATACTGGGCGTGCGCTCGGTTTCAAAATCGCTTTGCGCCGCCAGCAGGCTGAAATCGCCGCCGCGCCCCTTGCCAAAACGGAAATCGTCGCCAATCAATAAATATCGCGTGTTGAGCTGCTCGCGCAAAATGGTTTGGATAAATTGCTCGGCGCTTTGCGCGGCAAATTGCGAATTAAACCGCTGCACCCACACGCTGTTTACGCTGCCAGTTTGTTGCAAAAGCTGGATTTTATCGCGCAACGGCGTGATGCGTTGCGGCAAAGGACGGCTGGCTTGGCGGCTAAAAAATTCGTTGGGCTGGGGTTCAAAAATCATGGCAACGCTGTGCAACTGGCGCGTTTGGGCTTCGCGGGCAAGGCGTTGCAAGATGTGGCGGTGCCCCGTGTGCACACCGTCAAAATTGCCGATGGTAACGGCGCTGGGCGGCAATAACGCTGGGAGTTTAGATCCAAACCAGATATTCATAGTTAATTTAGGTTAAAAAAAGACAGAATTGTAAGGCAGTTAATGGGGTTTGTGGATGCTTGCTAACAAGTTTTCAGGTAAAATCACGCGTTTTTTACGTTGTTTGTATTGGCTGGTTTTTTATGATTTCAGATATTTGCACTAACCTGCATTTTCGCTGCGATGTAATTTACGAATATCGCCACATGTTCCTGACGGGGGCAGTTGCCACCGTGGTCATTTCGCTGATTGCCACCATGGGCGGCACTGTGCTGGGCTTGATTGGTGCGCTGATGCGGATTATTCGCTTTGAAAAAGGCAATGTGTTTACCCGCGCGTTTGCATGGCTTTGCCGCAGCATCTCGTTGCTTTATATAACGTGTTTTCGTGGCACGCCGCTTTATGTGCAGATTTTTATTTGGTATTTCGTGTGGTTTGTTGTGCTGGTGCATCCCGAGCATGGCTGGCTGGTGAGCGGACCAGATGCCGTTGCCTTGCGCCGTGAATATGGCGCATGGATTGCAGGCATCGCTGCCTTAACCACCAACTCAGGCGCATACATCACCGAGATTTTCCGCGCAGGGATTCAATCCATTGACAAAGGGCAAATGGAAGCCGCCCGCTCGCTGGGCATGACTTATCCACAAGCAATGCGCTTTATTATCGTGCCGCAAGCGTTGCGCCGTATGCTGCCGCCATTGGCAAACGAATTCATCACCCTGCTCAAAGACAGCTCGCTGTTGGCAATGATTGCCGTGCCCGAATTGGCGTATGTGCAAAAAACCATCTCGGGGCGCTATTCCATCTACGAAGAACCGCTTTACACCGTTGCCTTGGTTTACCTGCTGATGACCATCTGCTTAACCGCATTCTTCTCGTGGTTAGAAAAACGCTTTAACGCAGGGCATCGCAAATAGGCTAATTTCCAACACTTTTAGGCAGCCTGAAAACGCATTTTCCGTTTTCAGGCTGCCTTTTTGCCCATTAAACTAATCCTAAATAACTAGACAACATCGGTATGAATGGTTACTAAAGGCTAAATCCGCACAATATTCTTTTAACTAAATCCCACAATTACAGTAAAATAACATTCAATTACATAAATAAAGGTTAATTTCACAAAGCGGGCTTGTTGGACTAAGCCATAAAAATAAGCCCCGTGATAAACCGCAACAGAGGCAGCCTGAAAAAGCCGCCCCAAAAAGGAACCAACCATGAACGTAACCAGACGGCAGTTTTTCAAAGTAACTGCTGCGGGAGCGGGCGCAACCACCCTTGCCGCCGTAGGCTTAATGCCCACTAACGCTTTTGCAGAAGTTCGTCAATACAAGCTCTCAGGCGCATCTCAAGCGCGCAACAACTGCACCTACTGCTCCGTGGGCTGCGGCACCATCCTATACAGCATGGGCGACGGCGCAAAAAACGCCAAGAAAAAAATCTTCCACATTGAGGGCGACCCAGACCATCCCGTTTCACGCGGCTCGCTTTGCCCCAAAGGCGCATCACTGATTGATTTTGTTAACAGCCCCAACCGCATCCCCTATCCCGAAGTGCGCGAGCCATACAGCAACGAATGGAAACGCATCTCTTGGTCAGAAGCGCTGGATCGCATCGCTCGCCTGATTAAAGACGAGCGCGACGCATCGTTCCAAGAAAAAAATGCCCAAGGCGTAACCGTAAACCGTCTTGAAACCATCGGCATGCTGGCGGCATCAGCATCATCCAACGAAACAGGCATTCTCACCGTAAAATTCTCCCGCGCATTGGGCTTGATTGCGCTGGATACACAAGCGCGCGTGTGCCACGGCCCAACCGTAGCCGCATTGGCTTCCAGCTTTGGGCGCGGCGCGATGACCAACTCGTTTGTGGACATCCAAAATTCCGATTTCATTATGGTGATGGGGGGCAACGCCGCCGAAGCGCATCCCGTGGGCTTCAAATGGGTGATTGAAGCGAAAAAACGCAAAGGCACGAAACTCTATGTGGTGGACCCGCGCTTCAACCGCACTGCCGCCGTCGCCGATTTCTACGCTCCCATCCGCGCAGGCTCAGACATCGCCTTTTTGGGCGCGCTGATTAACTGGCTGATTGAAAACGATAAAATTCAATGGGAATACGTTAAAAACTACACCAACGCATCGTTTATCGTGGCAGACGGTTTTGATTTCAACGATGGCTTGTTTACAGGCGCCAAAAACCCCGATGGGCAGCCTGAAAACACCCACGGCACGTTCTACAACAAAGAAACGTGGTTCTACGAGCTAGACGAAAACGGCCATGCCAAAACCGACCCCACGTTGCAACATCCGCGCTGCGTGTTCCAAATGATGAAAAAACATTATTCCCGCTACACGCTGGATATGATGACCACCATTTGCGGCACCAGCAAAGAAGATTTCCTCAAAGTAGCCCAAGCATGGGGCGAAATGTCCGCGCCCAACAAAGCAGGCACAATCTTGTATGCCCTCGGCTGGACGCAACACTCATACGGCTCGCAAAACATCCGCACCATGGCGATGATTCAGCTTCTGCTGGGCAACATCGGCATGTCGGGCGGCGGCGTGAATGCCCTGCGCGGACACTCCAACATCCAAGGCTTGTCGGATTTGGGTTTGCTGTCCACTTCCCTACCAGGTTATCTGAACCTGCCCAGCGAAAAACAAGCCACGCTGCAAGATTATCTCAACGCCAACACGCCCAAAGCCTTGCAGCCCAATCAGTTGAACTATTGGAAAAACACGCCCGCCTTTTTCGTGAGCTTCCTGAAATGGATGTATGGCGATAACGCCACCGCCGAAAACAACTGGGCGTATGACTGGTTGCCCAAATACGAAAAAATGTACGACATCTTGCAGATTACCGAAGATATGTATCAAGGCAAGATGAAAGGCTTGTTAGTGCAAGGCTTTAACGCGCAAGGCTCGTTCCCCGATGCGCATCGCGTAACCGAAGCGTTCTCCAAGCTCAAATTCATGGTGGTGATGGATCCACTGAAAACTGAAACCGCATCGTTCTGGGAAAACCACGGCGATGCACACGCCACCGACCCCAGCAAAATCGGCACCGAAGTTTTCAGGCTGCCTACGCCATGCTTTGCCGAAGAAGAAGGCTCTATTGTGAACTCTTCGCGCTGGCTGCAATGGCACCACCCTGGCGCAGATCCCTACGGCGAATCGCTACCCGATTTGGACATCATGGGCGAGCTGTATCAACGCATCAAAGCCTTGTATGAAAAAGAAGGCGGCAAATTCCCCGACCCAATTACTAAATTGTCGTGGAAATACGCCAAATCGCACGCGCCTAGCCCTGCCGAAATGGCAAAAGAATCCAATGGCTATGCCTTGGCAGATTTGAAAGACGCCGATGGCAACATCATCCGCAAAAAAGGCGAACTGCTAGATGGCTTCGCTCAACTGCGCGACGATGGCACCACCGAATGCGCCACATGGATTTTCTCTGGCTCGTGGACGCAAGCGGGCAACCAAATGGATCGGCGCGACAATTCCGATAGCGGCTTGGGCAACACGCCCAAATGGGCATGGGCTTGGCCTGCCAACCGCCGCATCCTGTATAACCGCGCATCGTGCGACCCCAGCGGCAAGCCGTGGGATGAAAACCGCCAGCTGGTGAAATGGGATGGCGAAAAATGGACAGGCGCAGACGTGTCTGACTTCAAAGCCAACGAAGCGCCCAACAGCGGCATGAACCCCTTCATCATGAACGAAGAAGGTGTGGGGCGCTTGTTTGCCGCGCGCAAAATGGTGGACGGTCCCTTCCCCGAACACTACGAGCCTTTGGAATCGCCCATCGGCACCAATCCGCTGCACCCAAAAATCGTGCAAACACCTGCGATGCGCCTGTTTGACAGCATCAAAGACCGTATCGGCACTGCCGAAGAATTCCCTTATGTAGCAACCACCTATCGCCTAACCGAGCATTTCCAATTTTGGACGAAATCCGTGAAATTGCTGATGATCGGGCAGCCTGAACAATTCTGCGAAATCAGCGAAGAATTGGCAAAAGAAAAAGGCATTGAAAAAGGCGATTGGGTGAAAATCAGCAGCAAACGCGCTTGGATTAAAGTGCGCGCTGTGGTTACCAAGCGTGTGAAACCTTTAACCATCAACGGCAAAACCGTGCATCAAATCGGCATTCCGTTGCATGGCGGCTGGGAAAACGTATCAGGGCAAAAACAGTTTATCGTGAACTCGCTCTCGCCATTTGTGGGCGATTGCAACACGCAAACGCCTGAATACAAAACATTCTTGGTAAACGTTGAAAAAGCATAAGGAGCGGCAACATGGCACTACAATCATTAGACATTAAACGCCGTTCTGCAACGGCAGAAATCACGCCACCGCCTGGGGTGCGCAAACCGATTGAAATCGCCAAGCTGATTGATGTAACCACTTGCATCGGCTGTAAAGCCTGCCAAATGGCGTGCTCCGAGTGGAACGATATCCGCGATGAAATCGGCACCAACCACGGCGTGTACGACAACCCGATTGATTTAACGTCAAAATCTTGGACGGTGATGCGCTTTGCCGAGCACGAAGAAAACGGCAAATTGGAATGGCTTATCCGCAAAGACGGCTGTATGCACTGCGCCG
>CAUQQW010000063.1:0-12852 GCA_963520365.1 uncultured Kingella sp. | reverse complement strand
AACTGGAAAAAGCCATGCAGCAGGCGGCTAGGGATTTGCAGTTTGAAGAAGCGGCTGTGTTGCGGGATAGGATTCGGGGGATTAAGGAGAATTTGTTGTTTGGGGCGGAGTAAATATTTCCCTAATTAATGTTAGAGATTGGAGGTAACTATGGAACAGTTGAGTAAAATATTTTCTAGCATCTTCTTAATATTAAATAGAAGAAATATCTATAAATATCTGATTGGTGATATAGATTTAACACCAGATGAATTGGACAAGATTCAAGAATATCTTGAACAAATTAGGCCTTTGCAAATTAAAAATAATAAACCGCACTTAATTAGACAAATCGAACAGAAAAAGATCCCTTATTTACGAGATCTTTCTGTCGATGAATTAGATTACCTATTGGAGTCAAAAATTGATTTGAATGGTTTGCTTGCCGTTATTTATGCGAAAGGTGGAATGTTATCAGCTTTTGGAAGCATTAGCTGGGATAAAGTTAACAAAAAATATAATAAAATAAATATTTGGATTCAGTTTATTGCTACCTTATTTGCAGCAATTGGATGTATTATTATCCCATTTCTTATATACTTAATAATAGTCATGGCTTTTTCAAAAATTGAAACAATCCGAGTAACTGCATATGGTATTACTTATCTTGGGGCAATTTTATTATCTGTATTAATGTTTACATTAACAAACAACATGGGGAATAAAATGAGAATGTTGGAGAGAGAGTATTCATTTATATTTGTTAGCAAGCCGTATCCTGCGTGTGTAGGGTGTAGCACGCGTTGTCGGAATCTTTCAACTATATCGAATCCTCATATATAAAATGAGAAGGAATGAGCAAGCCGTAGCCTGTATCCCCACCAACCGCGTGCGTGGCTACGCCACACACCTTACCTGCGGGCGGCACAAACTTTAAAACCAATGTGTAGAGTGTGTGCGGTACGCACGCACGCGTTCTATGCCCTGAGGCAGCCTGAAACCCGCGTGGGCATAAATGCCCACCCTACGCCGACTTGCTGCTGACCGTACCGATCAAACAACCTCAAAAAGGCTGTCTGAAATTATGTTCAGACAGCCTTATATACTGGTTCCAAGCAAAAGATGTATCAGAATTTACTTTTGATATCGTCGATCAGGTTTTCGGCTTTTTCTTTCGCTTCATCAATTAAATGACTTGCTTCTTCTTTGCCTTTTTTCAACACATCACCAACTTTCTCTTCAATGTCGGCAGCGGTTTCTTTTACCTTGCCGATTCCCTGCTGGACAACGCCTTCAGTTTTAAGTTTAGAATCGTTGAGTACTTCCCCGACTGTTTCTTTTACGTTGCCGCTAATTTGGTCTAATTTCCCGTTCATAACCTGTTTCCTTGATTTCAATTGATTGAAGTTGGCACTGTATCATAATCATTATTCGGGCGCAACGACTGAAGGCCGTTTGAATCTGAGTAGGTAGGGCTCGTTGTCTATGTGTTCCGTGTTTTTCAGGCCGCCAGAAACCGCGTGGGCATAAATGCCCACCCTACATCTCCAAAAACAGCCTGCACTTTCTAATTTCCGAAGTGCAGGCTGCTTTTCTATTGCGTGGCGTTACCGCTTATTCAATAACCACCCGTGCATTCAGCGGCTGTACAGGGCGGTTGTTGTGCGAACCAACAGCGTGGGTGAATTTCTCCGCTTGCGCCTGGTCGATGTGGTCATAGGATTTCAACACCAACCATGATACGCCCTCGGTGCATGGCGGCGTGGTCAGCGAACCGGCAAAGCGGTAGTAGCGCAGGTTGCGCGGCAGCAGGGACGAAGCGTCGAACGGCTGGTTCAGTTTCACTTTTCCTGCCGTCATCGGCATGGCGTCCCAAATGGAGGCTAGGCGGTCGTTGGTTTTGCCGGCTTCATACAGTACGGCCAATACCAAAGGCTGTTTGTTTTCATCTAAGTGGACGAAGTGGGCTTCCATCGGGAAGGTGCGGCCTTTGATTTGGTTTTCGCTCGGCACGTGGAAGTGGAACTGTTTCAGGGTGTAGGTGCGGCCGTTCACGGTCAGGGTGTTGCCGCCTTCGGGATAATTGACCTGAATGGTGTGGCCGTTGTTTTCAACTTCCACGGCGCTCGGATGGTAATTGGCTTTGATGGAAGGCAGGCGGCCGGAAACGGTTTCGGTAATGTTGACAGGGGATTGGTTTTTGCCGGTGGAGCACAAGCGGAACTCTTCGGACAGATTGCCCCAGCTTTCGGGGGAATCGTGCCCTGTGTAGCCCCAATGGGTATGGTCGCCATGTGCGGCGGCAGAGAGCGCGGTAAACGCCGACAGCACGACGGCGGTCAGGCGGGGTAACGTACGGTTGAAGCAGAGCATTGCAATATCCTTTTCTGTTAAGGAGTGGAAAAAAGCGTTGCGGTGCGTATGTCGTATGTAAATATTTATTTTTTATTGAAAGATAGCGATATTCAATGACCGGGTCAAGCGTTTGCAGCCTGCAAATGATTAGAGTAATGAACTTAAAGCGAATTCATTTTTTCATAAACCCTATTATTTTTTGGGAAGATGGGGTGCAGCAAGCGTAGCCTGTGTAGGGTGTGTGGCTTTGCCACGCATGCCGTTCCCAACCAACCGCGTGCGTGCCTGCGGCACACACCCTACGCATCACCAACCACAATCAACGCAGCAAGCGTAGGTTGGGTTTTGACCCAACAAAACTTGCCTTGCTGAAACCGTTGGGTTTAACACCTAACCTATTCCCTGAAAAAAACCGCCCGCTCCCCAATCGCGGACGGTTTTCTCATTTTTCGTGCTGCGCCCACATTAAAACCCACCCAAACACCCCAATAGGCAGCCTGAAAACCCCTTTCCGCCGTTTTCAGGCTGCCTTCAATCTTATACAATCCACCCCATCCGCAGCATCAAGGACACCATCATGAACTGGCGCATTTTCCCCATCGCCCTAACGCTCGCCGCTTGCACATACAGCGAAACCCCATTCGGGCGCTATGCCGAAATCGACCTGCCCGTGCAATCGCAAACCACCATCCACAAAACCGTAACTGTAAACGCTCCGCCGGGCACCACCGTAAACATCAGCGAAACCCCCGTTTACTACGACCCGCCGCCCCCGCACCGCCGTTGCTATTATGACGAATACGAACACCGCCGCGTGTGCTACCGCTAATCCGAACGCGTCCGAAGGCAGCCTGAAAGCCCGCCCTTTGCCAACGTTGAATTTCGTGGCAACACGTGGCTTTCAGGCTGCCCACGCATCCAAGCGCAAGCCTTAAAAGCAGCCTGAAATTCATTCTAAAAGCCCATCCCGAAAGCCCCCATGACCTACTCCCTCTTCATCACCTGCCCGCGCGGTCTAGAACCCATACTCGCGCAAGAAATCACCCAGCAAAACTGCGCCCAAATCGTTCCCACCGATGGCGGTGTATCCGCGCGTGGCAACATGGAACATGTTTACCGCATCAATCTACACTCGCGCACCGCCAGCCGCGTGTTGTTGCAACTCGCCCAAACGCCCTATCGCAGTGAAGACGACCTTTACCGCGCCGCCAAAAACATCGCATGGGAAGACTGGTTTGGCGTGGAAAAAACATTCAAAATCAAAGCCGAAGGCAAGCGCGCTCGCGTGAAAAGTTTGGATTTTTGCGCGCTAAAAATCAAAGATGGGCTGTGCGACCGCTTTCGCAATCTTTCAGGCAGCCGCCCCAGCGTGGACAAAGCCCGCCCCGATGTTCGCATCCATTTGTTTTTAGACGACAAAACCGCCAGCATTTTTATAGACACCAGCGGCGAAGCCTTGTTCAAGCGCGGCTATCGCCAAGACACAGGCGAAGCGCCCTTGCGCGAAAACCTTGCCGCAGGCTTGTTGCTATTAGCGAGCTACAACGGCACGCAGCCGATGCAAGACCCCTTCTGCGGCAGCGGCACCATCGCCATAGAAGCCGCGTGGATTGCACAAAATCGCGCAGCAGGCTTAATGCGCCGCTTTGGTTTTGAACAATTCAACACGTTTGACAAAGCCTTGTGGACAAAACTCAAAGCCGCTGCCCGCGCCGATATAAGGCAGCCTGAAAACCCCATCGCTGCGTCTGATAACGACCGCCGCATGATTGCCGCCGCCCGCGCCAATGCCGCCAGCGCAGAAGTGGAAAACATCATCCAATTCAACATATTAGACGCGCAAGAAACCCGCCCCAACGGTGCAAACGGCATCATCGTATGCAATCCGCCCTATGGCGTGCGCCTTGCCGAAATCCAAGCCCTGCACGCGCTCTATCCGCAGCTGGGCAGCTGGCTCAAACAGCATTACGCAGGCTGGACGGCAGGCTTTTTATCAGGCGACATGGAGATGCCCAAACTGATGCGCCTGAAACCCAAGCGCAAAATTCCGTTGTTCAACGGCAATTTGGACTGCCGCTTATTCTTGTTTGACATGGTTTCAGGCAGCAATCGCAAAGAATAGCGACTGCTTAAAATGGTGCGGCGTTGCCGTTTAACCCAATCATTTTGGCTTTGCCCAAAGCCGTTTTCAGGCTGCCTTTATTCAACGCAATAGGCAGCCTGAAACCCTGTTTTAAAAACCCTACCCAATCATCCCAAAGGAACAACCATGAGTTTCAACCCCAGCGAAATCCTGAAAATTGACGACCTGCGCGAGCGCCAAAAAACCAGCATCCAACAATTCAATCAAGCCATGGAAGAGCGCGACTACAACACCGTTGCACAAATTTGCGAACACGTTATCGGCGAAGAAACGCGCCAAGCAGGCTACGGTTACGATTGGCAAATGCACTGCCTAAAATGGCTCACTCATTGGTATCAATTCCAATTTAGCGAAACGCCCAACGACAGCCCCGAAGAAGACCAAGTCTTTGAACGCGTGATGGGCTGCCTGTGGCGCTTCAAATGGCTGGTGGGCGATTTGCCACGCGATTTGAACGCCAGCCAAGAAAACATCCAAGAAGCCAACCAAGAAATGCAACAATGGTATGAACGCTACAAATTCAGCCCTTCCATGCTGCATAAATCGCTGATGGAACAAAACATGCTGATGGGCAACGTAGATGCCGTGCGCGAACACTACCAAAAATGGCAAGACAACGAACACGACGGCATGAACGACTGCCCTGCCTGCGAGCAAAGCACCAAAATCCGCTACCACCACTTTATCAACGACTATCAACAAGTGTTGGAACTCGCCAAACCTATCCTAGCGGGCGAACTTACCTGCGCCGAAGTGCCGCATGTTTGCTATTACTACATCATCCACAGCCTAATCCAAACCAACCAACCCGAGCGCGCGCGCCATCTGCTTGACCACGCCATAGAACACCTAGACCAAGAGCGGCAAGAATACATCCACCTTATCCCCCAGCTTATCCAGCTTTACTATCCACTTGGCGACCCCGATACCGCCGAAGAGCTGATCAACGAATACAACGACGACATCTTCGCCGCCAGCCAAACCGACATTCTCACCTATTGGCAATACCTACTTGCCATCATTCCGCAAAACGAAGACGCCCTAGAAAGCGCCCGCGACATCGCCAAAGACATAGACCAACGCAACGGCAACAGCTACTACCAAACCCAACTAGACTGGCTGTTTGGCGAAGCCACCATCCACTAATCCCACCCAAAGGCAGCCTGAAAACGAGCAAAGCTAAAACAAGCAAACCCATTTTCAGGCTGCCCACACATCCCTAATCAACAAGATTTCCTATGCCCATCCAAGCCATCCTATTTGACCTAGACGGCACACTTGCCGACACCGCCCCCGATCTCGGCAACGCCCTAAACGCCCTGCTGCAAAAACGCGGCTATCCGCCCAAAAGCCAAGCCGAAATCCGCCCCCATGCTAGCCACGGCTCAACCGCACTCATCCGCTTTGGCGCAGGCATCACGCCCGAGCATCCCGATTTCACCCAATGGCGCGCCGATTATCTCGCCGAATACGAACAATGCTTTGACCGCGACACCGCGCTGTTCCCCGAAATCAACCCCTTGCTCGCCCAACTCGCCGCGCAAAACATCCAATGGGGCATCATCACCAACAAACCCCAAGCCTTTACCAACCGTCTTGTCCCCAAACTTGGCTTCATCACCCCGCCCGCCGTTGTCGTTAGCGGCGACACTTGCAGCGCAGCCAAGCCCAGCACCATCCCCATGCACCACGCCTGCGCCACCATCCAAACGCAGCCTGAAAACTGCATCTATGTAGGCGATGCCGAACGCGACATCCAAGCAGGGCTGAGCGCAGGTATGAAAACCATCCTTGCCGCATGGGGCTACATCGCCCCCAACGACACGCCCGAAGCATGGGGCTACCACGCATCCGCCGCCAACCCCATGCAAATTCTTGATATACTGCGCACCTTTCAGGCAGCCTGAAACACCCTTCGGCTCGCCATCTTTTTAATCAACCTAACCACAGGAAAAATCATGAAAAAAATCGCACTCACCCTTATCACCGCCACCCTACTCACCGCCTGCGCAGACAGCGGCACCAGCGTAGGCGGCTTGCTTGGCGGCGGCGGCAACGCATCCAGCGGCGCAGCCAGCATCGGCAAATCCGCCGTGCAAATGTATGTGCAAAACAAATGCGTAACCGAGCTGCAAGCCCGCCCAGAATGGCGCACCCTAGCCCTAGCCATGAGCCAAGCCAAACAAACCGAATGGGAAAACAAAATCTGCGGCTGCGCCAGCGAAGAAGCCCCCAATCAAATCACCGCCGCCCAGCTACCCGAATTGCTCACCGAAAGCGGTCGCGTTAAAGTCGCAGCAGACGTAACCACCAAAACCGTAACCGCCTGCTTCAAACGCCTGTTTACCAAATAACCCCAAGGCAGCCTGAAAAGCCCAAACCCATTTTCAGGCTGCCTTAATCACAAAGGCAGCCTAAAACCCAACCCAAAAAGGAAGCACCATGAAACCCCAAGCCCGCGCCCTACTCGCCACCGTTCTGCTCGCCGCCCCATTCGCCCAAGCCGACAACGCCTACGACGAATCTGCCCTATACAACGAAACCTACACCCAAAGCCTGAACGTAGGCAGCGAAGCCATAGACTGCCTAAAAGCCCGCAAAAACGACTGTGGACAAAAAGCATGGGAAAGCAGCCTAGACAGCATCGGCAAAGTCATCGACACCCCCAGCGGACAACGCGCGCTGGAACAGCTCCTGCCGCAGCTGGATTCTACCGGCATCATCAACAAACAAAACAGCCGCGCCATCGTAAACATCCTGCGCGAGCAGCTGCCCGCCGCCAAGAAGAACGGCAAAGCAATCGGCAGCAAAATAGAAGACCTCGGCAACCGCGCCGGCCAACAGCTCACCGAGCCCGTGCAAGACAACGAACGCCCCAGCTGCATGAACAAAGGCGACAGCCTGTTATCAGGCGCGCTACGCTGCGGCGCAAACGCCATGATCGACAATCTGCAAAAACAAAAATAAACAGCAAAAGGCAGCCTGAAAACGAGCGAAGCGAGTTTCAGCAAAGCTAAAACAACATTCGCGCTTTCAGGCTGCCACTGATTTCCAACCCCCACCCCGAAAGCCCAACATGAACTACATCAGCACCCGTGGCAACACCCCCGCCAAAACATTCAGCCAAGCCCTGCTTATGGGACTCGCCCCCGACGGCGGTCTTATGCTCCCCGAGCAATACCCCCAAATCACCTCCGAGCAACTCACCTACTGGCGCACACTCAGCTACGCCGAACTCGCCTTTGAAGTCATCCGCCTATTCGCCACCGACATCCCCGAAGCCGACCTGCGCGACATTCTCAACCGCACCTACACCGCCGAAACCTTCGGCAGCGCAGAAATCACCCCCGTGCGCACGCTCAAAGATGGCATCAAAATCCAAGCCCTATCCAACGGCCCTACGCTCGCGTTCAAAGACATGGCGATGCAATTTTTGGGCAACGCCTTCGAATACGTGCTCGCCAAAGAAAATCAAACGCTCAACATCCTCGGCGCAACCAGCGGCGACACAGGCTCCGCCGCCGAATACGCCCTGCGCGGCAAACGCGGCATCAACGTCTTCATGCTCTCGCCCGATGGCAAAATGTCCAACTTCCAGCGCGCCCAAATGTATAGCCTGCAAGACGAAAACATCATCAACATCGCCGTGCGCGGTATGTTTGACGACTGCCAAGACATCGTCAAAGCCGTGCAAAACGACGCCGCATTCAAAGCGCAATACCAAATCAGCACCGTAAACAGCATCAACTGGGGACGCATCGTCGCCCAAATCGTGTACTACATCGCAGGCTATTTGCGCGCCACCGAAAGCAACGACCAGCGCATCAGTTTTTGCGTGCCCAGCGGCAACTTTGGCAACATCTGCGCAGGACACATCGCCAAACAAATGGGCGTGCCGATTGACCGCCTGATTGTCGCCACCAATGAAAACAACGTGTTAGACGAATTTTTCCGCACAGGGCAATACAGCCCACGCGATGCCGCGCACACTTATGTAACGTCCAGCCCATCTATGGACATCTCCAAAGCCAGCAACTTTGAACGCTTTGTTTTTGACTTGGTGGGGCGCGATGCCAGCCAAGTGCAAAGCCTGTGGGCAAACGTTGCCCAAGGCAACGGCTTCAATCTGCAAGACAAATTAGACATCATCCGCCAAAAATACGGCTTCGTTTCAGGCAGCAGCACCCATGCCGACCGCCTTGCCACCATAAAATCCGTGTACGAAACCGACGACGAACTCATTGACCCGCACACCGCCGATGGCATCAAAGTTGCCCGCCAACTGCGCGAATCAGGCGAAACCATCGTTTGCCTAGAAACCGCGCTCGCCGCCAAATTTGACGCCACCATCCACGAAGCCGTGGGCAGCGTTGCCGTGCCCCGCCCTGCCAAACTCGTAGGCTTGGAAGATTTGCCTCAGCGCGTGCAAGTGATTGATAACGATGCGGATGTGGTGAAAGCAATTATTCGCAACAAGGTTGGCGGCTAATCAGGCAGCCTGAAAAGCGAAAACGGGGAATCGCACCCTAATCATTGTATTTGTATTCCCTAAATAGCAAACGGCTGAAATGTGATGCGCTTTCAGCCGTTTGCTTGTTTTAGGGATGTTCCTTCCCGCTCGACACTATCCCATACCACCCATTTTCAGGCTGCCTTCCCCCCTTAGGCAGCCTGAAACCCGAAAGCACAACCATGAACAACTATCGCGGAGAACTCTGGCTCATACTCGTAACCCTACTCGCCGCCAGCGGCTGGTTCGTTTCCAAAGCCGCGCTGCAAGAGATGCCAGCTTCGGGCTTTATCGGCGCACGCATGGTCGGCGCAGCCCTATTGTTTTTGCCGTTTGCGCTGCCGCAACTTCGCCAATGGACGGCAGGGCAATTTGCTCGCGCCGCGGCGGTGGGTGCAGCGTTTTCGGGCAACATTTTCTTTTGGATTCAAGGCGTGGCGCACAGCCGCCATTTTGGCGAAGGCACGTTGCTGCTCAGCTCGTCCATGCTGCTTGCGCCGATGCTGTCGTGGCTGCTGTTTCGCCATCGCCCCGCGCCAATGCTGTGGCTGTCGCTCGCCCTTTCAGGCTGCGGTTTGTATTTTCTGAACGCGGGCAAATCGCCGTTGCAAATGTCGCTGGGCAGCGGCTTGTTTGCGCTTTCCGCGCTGATGAGTGCGCTGTTTTTTGTGCTGAACAACCAGTTTTCCAAAGGCATGAGTGCGCTGCCGCTCACCACCGTGCAGCTCGCCTGCGCGGGCATCGTGTGCAGCGGCTATTCGTTGGCGTTTGAAACATGGCATTTTCCGCTTTCCGCTGCCAGTTGGACGTGGCTGATTATCGGCATTGTGGTGATTACCAACACGCGCTTTTTGCTGCAAACACACGCGCAAAAAATTTGCCCAATTGGCAACGCGGCGATGATTATGGTGCTAGAACCCGTGTGGACGCTGCTGTTAAGCGTGTTGCTGTTGGGCGAAAAATTGTCGTGGGAAAAAATGGTGGG
The DNA here is from genome assembly GCA_963520365.1 of uncultured Kingella sp. Classification (GTDB taxonomy): domain Bacteria; phylum Pseudomonadota; class Gammaproteobacteria; order Burkholderiales; family Neisseriaceae; genus Kingella_B. The sequence goes on along the minus strand of CAUQQW010000063.1, from coordinate 2,880 downwards.
TGGCGCGTTGATTATCGCGGCGTTGCTGCTGTATCGCCTGCCATTGCATCAATGGCGCATACAGCGCGATTGACAGCCTTATTAATGTTGTTATACCATAACATTTTACAACTTGGAGAAATAATATGAAGCAAGGCATTCACCCTGAAAATTATCGCACCGTGCTGTTTTACGACAGCAGCGCGGAAGAAGGCTGGCTGATTCGTTCGTGCGCGCCCACCAATAAAACGATGCAATGGACAGACGGCAAGGAATATCCTGTGTTTATGCTGGATACGTCGTCGGCATCGCACCCTGTTTACACGGGTAAACAGCGCGAACACAACAAAGAGGGGCGCGCGAGCCAGTTTAATCAACGCTATGCGGGCATGATGTCTGCGCTGAAAAAGGGGCAATAAAATGCAGGTGTTGTCATCGTTGAAAGCGGCGAAAAATCGCCATCGTGATTGCCAGATTGTGCACCGCAAGGGCAAGGTGTATGTGATTTGCAAGAGCAATCCGCGGTTTAAGGCGCGGCAGCGGTAGGTAGTGTTTTCAGGCTGCCGATGATGGTACTGGCAATAGGCAGCCTGAAAACGCTAAATGATTGGTGGGCAACGAGTTGCCCACCCTACCCACTGCCCAAATCCCTGTTCTTCCTGCCAATCAAAGGCAGCCTGAAAACAGTATCTACCGTTTTCAGGCTGCCTTTTTACCGCCATCACCTTACAGATAGAACTTGTCTACCATATTCAAATTGCCGTCCAGCTTGTACACCAGCGGCTGCCCCGTGGGGATTTCCAGCGCCATGATGTCGGCATCGGAAATGCGCTCTATATGTTTGGCCAGCGCGCGCAGACTGTTGCCGTGCGCCGCCACCAGCACCCGTTTGCCTGCCAGCACGGCGGGCGCGATTTGGTCGTACCAAAACGGCAGCACCCGTTCCAGCGTTACTTTCAGGTTTTCGCCGTCGGGCACGGCATCCGCGGGCAGATGGGCATAGCGGCGGTCGTTGTGGGCGGAAAATTCGTCATCCCTATCCAAAAGCGGCGGCAGCACATCATAACTTCTGCGCCAGATGCGGACTTGTTCTCCACCGTATTTCTCAGCGGTCTGCTGTTTGTTCAGCCCTTGCAGCGCGCCATAATGCCGTTCGTTCAGCCGCCAGGTTTTCACCTGCGGCACAAAAAGCTGGCCGCTTTCTTCCAACACGATATTGCAGGTTTTAACGGCACGGGTCAGCACCGATGTAAAGGCAATGTCAAACTGATAGCCGTGTTCTTTCAACTTTCTGCCCGCCGCTGCGGCCTCCGCCAGCCCCTGCTCGGACAGCGGCACGTCGCGCCAGCCGGTGAACAGGTTTTTGGCGTTCCATTCGCTCTGGCCGTGGCGGATAAAGACAAGTTCCATGTGTTGCTCCTTCAATCGGGTGGAAAAAACAAATCTTAACGCTTTTTCAGGCTGCCTGAAACACCACGGTCATGCGCCCGCCCCACCGCACCATTTGTGCTACTGGCAACCCGCTTTTTGTTATTTTCATTCCGAATTTGAAGGCAGCCTGAAAACGCGCGGGCAGCAAGTGCTGCGTATCAATTTTTATGTGTGTCGGCCCGCCATAAAAAAACACCGGTCAAAAGACCGGTGTTTTGCCCACAACCGCTTATTTCGCAGCAGGTGTGTATTTAAATGCCGTTACGCGAACGGATTCTTCTTTGGCGTGTTTCCAATCACCGCCGCGATAGTTCCACAGGTTGATGTGCATCTGCTGCTGGCCGGGAACGGGAACGTCCTGAGTTTTGCTCGTGGTGTAAACCACTTCTTTGGTTTCGCCGTTGAGGTAGGTCCAATCAATGCGCCCTTCAGACCATTTCAAACGAACGATGCCTTTTTTCAGGTCTTTTGGCCACAGGTAGTCCGGATTGGTTACCGGATGCTCTTCGTGCGGGTAATAGGTTGCTTTGCCCGTCAGCTTGGGCGTACCCCAGTATGAAATCTCGATGGCATCAATTTCCTGGTAACCCGGATGTTTGTTGTCCAACCAGTTGAACGTGAACAAACCAAATACGGCGGAATTGTCAAAGTTGCCGAAGTTGCCTTCAAAGGCAAATTCATAATCGCCATAGCCCATGGAATCCACGGAAACCATTTCCGATGCAACGGGTTCGCCCACTTCGTCTTTGGTGATTTTCAACTCAACATTGTCGGGAGAATGCACCACCACGTTTTTGGCAGACCATTTGTGATTCGGATGGGGGCCGCCTGCTTTCCAAGAAGAATCGCGCGCCACCCATTTATAGCCGAATGCTTCAAATTCGGGCTGGTTAAAGTTGCTGGATGCAGCGGGTTTAGGTGCTTCTGGTGTAACAGGTTTATCGGGGGTTGGCGCGGGAGCCGGTGTCGGGGCGGGAGTGGGGGCTGGTGCCGGAGTCGGCGCAGGCTCGGGAGTCGGAGTCGTAGCCGGAGTATCGGGTTTGGCAGGCACGGGAGGCGGATTGTTGGGCGTGCTTGGTTTCTTGTTGCCGTCAAAGCAACCGGCGTTCAGCAGCATTGCGCACACAAGAACGGATAATGTTTTCATTTTGGCCATAGTAGGACTTCTCCAATACTGGTTAATGATTGTATAGTCGATTAAAATTACAATGATACGGCGTTGGCTCGCCTTGACGTACCACCTGTACGCCTTGCGGCTCGCCGCCTTGTCTCATTTTTATTTTAATCGACTATACTATTCCCATCAAATCGCCACCTGCGGCGGCTGGTATCGCGGTACGGAAATGCGGCTAATCAGCTTGGATGGATGCGGGAACTTCTATGGTCTCCATTGCAGCGGCGAAGTGCGCTTCTACAAGCACGCAGATAAAAGCAGCACCACGCTGGCCAAAAGCGAGAAAGAATTTTTAG
>CAUQQW010000062.1:0-13068 GCA_963520365.1 uncultured Kingella sp. | reverse complement strand
TTCCGCCCCTGACCCGTTGCTCAAAATCACCATGCGGGGAGACCCGCCAATGAAGTCGCGCATTATAGCGGATATTGCGGATTTGGCAAGCAAAAAGGCAGCCTGAAAACGAGCGAAGCGAGTTTCAGCGAAGCTAAAACGTGCATTTAAACTTGTTTTCAGGCTGCCTGATGTTTTACAGCGCCGCAATCGCCACGCTTTCGCCTGCCACCGCGCTCAACGCTTCGTTTAACACGGCAAAAAATTCGCGCTCATCGCGGGTGGCGAGCCATTGTCCGTTGCGCTCGGCGAAGTGGTAGCCCCCGCTTTTGGCGGCAATCCACAATTCTTGGTTGGGCGTGTGGCGGTTAACGATAATTTGCGTGCCATCGTCGGCTTCTATGGTGAGCACGTTGCCAGCACGCGTGCAGTCAAAATCGTAGTCGTCTAGGCTGTCTTCAATGTGGGTGAACAGGGCTTCGCTGTGGGCGATGAATTCGGTTTCGGTCATGGTTTTGTCCTTGTGTTGAGTGTGTGGGGATGAATGATTTTCGCGGGGCGAAGTGCGTAAACTTGCGGTCTTACTTTTTGTGTTCAATTAAATCGGGTGTTGTTTTGCGCTTTTCAGGCTGCCTTTGCGACTTGCCATCTTGCACCACAAAATCGCCTTCTATGATGTCGCCATCGCTGCCGCTGCCGCGTGTAAACGGCGATGAGTTATATGGATCGTATTGGCTAAATGGATTTTGCTGCTGGTTTTGGCTGGGCGCGCTGCCAAAGGGGAGCAGCAACAGCAGGGCGATAAGATCGGAGAAAAAGCCAGGCAGCATAAACAAAAAAGCGGCGATGGGAATGCGAATGGGGTAGAGCATTTGGTAAAGCGAAACGCGCCCACCTGTGCGCAACACGCTGCCTGCAAGGATAAGCTGGGATAGCCCTGCGCTGCGTTTCATTAAAAATGAACCCAGCATAAACGCCAGTATCATCAGGCAGAGCGCAGCAAGGGCGCCAATAAGTTTGATGATGAAGATGATGGAAAAAATTTCGGCGAAGATGAGAATAAGCAAGGCGATGCCAAGATATTGCATGGTGGTCTTTCGGATGGGGTTGAGATGGGGCAACAAATAGGGATGGGGGGCGATTATACAAGTTTTGCGTCTGTAAAATACGGTTAAGTAATAGGCTTGCTGCTATAATCGGGCGGTTTTCAGGCTGCCTTATGGGTTGTTTTATGAAATTTGTGATTCGTTTGTGGATGATTTTGAGCGCGGCGCTGTTGGCGGCGTGTTCCAGCAGTGGCACGGGGCAGGGCGCGTCGTGCAAAAATCCTGCTAAGGGGTTTTATTGCGTGAAAGCGGGCGATAATTTGTATCGCATTGGCTTGCGCTTTGGCGCGAGTGTGAACCAGTTGAAAAGTTGGAATAATTTGCGCAGCGATCGGGTTGTGGTGGGGCAGAAATTGCGCGTGAGCAAGCGCGTTTCGTCTTCGGCTACGGCGACGCGTGGCAATGATTATGCGGCTGCGCCTGCGGTGGTTGTGCCGCCTGTGGCGTTGCAAATGCCTGCCAATGGGCAGATTGTGCGCGAATTTGGCGGCAATAATCGCGGTGTGGATATTGCAGGGGCGGCGGGTGCGCCTGTGTTGGCGGCGGCGAGCGGGCAGGTGGTGTATGTGGGCACCGAGGTACGCGGTTATCCAAATTTGATTTTGATTCGGCACAATGCGGCGCTGATTACGGCGTATAGCAATAATGCTGGCGTGTTGGTGGGCAACCATGCGCGGGTGGAAGCGGGGCAGCAGATTGCAACGATGAGCAGCAGTTTTCAGTCAAACGAGGGCTTGCTTCATTTTGAAGTGCGCGAAAATGGCAAAGCGGTGAACCCGAGAAATTATTTGCGTTGATGTTTTCAGGCTGCCTTGTGGATAAGCTGAGGCAGCCTGAAAAGCAATTGAGGAAAACAAAATGGCATTGGCAAAACGAATCATCCCTTGCTTAGACGTGGATAACGGGCGCGTGGTGAAAGGCGTGAACTTTGTGGGCTTGCGCGATGCGGGCAATCCTGTGGACGTGGTGCAGCGCTATAACGACGAAGGCGCAGACGAGCTAACCTTCCTAGACATCACCGCCAGCAGCGATAATCGCGATACGATTTTAAACGTGATTGAAGATGTTGCCAGCCGCGTGTTTATTCCGCTTACGGTGGGCGGCGGCGTGCGCAGCGTGGCGGATATTCGCCGCTTGCTTAATGCGGGCGCGGACAAAGTGAGCATCAACACTGCTGCGGTTAGCAATCCCGATTTGGTGAGCGAAGCGGCGGCGTTTTTTGGTTCGCAAGCGATTGTGGTTGCCATAGACGCCAAGGCGGTGGATGCGGATAACACGCGCTGGCACGTTTTCACCCACGGCGGGCGTAACGACACGGGCTTGGATGCGCTGGATTGGGCGCGCGAAATGCAACGGCGCGGCGCAGGCGAAATCTTGCTCACCAGCATGGATAGAGATGGCACCAAAATCGGCTTCAATCTGCCGCTAACGCGGGCGGTGTCGGATGCGGTGGAGATTCCTGTGATTGCATCGGGCGGCGTGGGTAATGTGCAGCATTTGGTGGATGGCGTGTTGCAAGGCAAAGCTGATGCGGTGTTGGCGGCGAGCATTTTCCACTTTGGCGAAGTGAGCATTCGCGAAGCCAAGTTGGCAATGCAGCAAGCGGGGATTGAAGTGCGGTTGTAGTTTTTCAGGCTGCCTTTGCTGCGGTGAACTATAAGGCAGCCTGAAAACTAATTTTATGTAAACAGACAGGCGCTCAACTATGCACCACGATAAAGAAATCATTGGCTATCGCCACAACGCCCACGCGCAAACCTTGCAGCTCTATCTCAATACCGAAAAACCCTTATTTTTCACGATGTTGTTGATTACGCTTTTTCAAATGTTTGCATACAAAACGTTATCTTCCAGCTATACAACAAACCTGCTGCCCAGCTTAACGATGCAGAAATGGACAACGACCCTAATTTAGCGTTTTACAAAAACAACCCCATCGCCTACACCGCCCACATCATCGATTCATCCGCAGGGCTATACGGCTACATCATCAGCCGCCCCAGCAATCCCTAAACGCAGCCTGAAAATGCACCGCTTACCCATCGCGTTTTTACTCCTTCTCACCCAAACCGCCTGCACATCCGTTTTGTGGAACGGCGGCATATACGATGCCGACCGCGCCATCAAAACCCAGCGCCAGATCACGCGCACGCAAAACGACACCATCCACACCATCAGCCAAATTCCCCGCCATGCCAGCGCCCAGCTTTCAGGCAGCCTAATTTTGCAAGGCGAGCAATATTGGTATGCGCTTCATCCCAGCATCTCGCAAGACCTTGCCGCCACTTTGCGCGCGCCGCTCTCGCAGCCGTATCACATCACCCAGCCATACAGCGGCAGCCCGCAAGCCAGCCTACGCATCCGCATCACCGACCAAAGCCATTTTGTTAGCAATTTTTGTTTGGATTACACCATCCAAGGCAGCCTGAAAACGAGCGCAGCGAATGCCAACAACGAGCGCAGCATACTCACCACACTCAAATTCCAACCACAAGCCAACCCCAACCACTACCGCAAATGCATCGCCACCACAGGCAGCATCTACCAAACGCCCCCCAGCAACACCATCAGCCAAACCCTGCCGCAGCCCATCCCCGCCGAGCTGGTGTTTGAAGAGAAAAAAGTCAGCATTAGCCGCCGCAAGCTCACCCGCAACGTCTTGTTTACCCCGCTCGCTTTCGCCACAGACATCACCAGCGGTATGGTGATAATGTCCGTATTGCTGATTGGCAGCTTGTTTTAGCGTAGCTAAAACGAATAAAGCCCAAACCATCCTCACCACCCAACAAGGAAACCCCATGAACAAAATCATCCTGCTCACCGCCCTAACCCTGCTCACCGCCTGCGGCAAAAACACCGACAAAATCGGCGAAGCATCCACCGTGTTCAATCTATTGGGTAAGAATGACCGCATTGAAATAGAAGCCTTCGACGACCCCGATGTGCGCGGTGTTGCCTGCTTTTTATCCTACGCCAAAAAAGGCGGGCTCAAAGAAACCGTCAACCTAGAAGAAGACGCATCCGATGCCAGCGTGTCCTGCATCCAAGCCGCGCCCAGCATTGCATACAGCGAAAGCGTGGTCAGCAAACCGCGCCAAGTGTTCAAACGCAACGCCAGCTTCGCCTTCAAAAGCCTGCAAATCGTCCGCTACTACGACCCCAAACGCAAAGCCTTTGCCTACATGGTGTACAGCGACAAAATCATAGAAGGCTCACCCAAAAATTCCCTATCCGCCTTCTCTTGTTACAGTACCGCCCGCGCCACGCCGCCCAGCGCCGCATCCAGCCCCGCCAGCAATGTTCAACACATCGGCGCGTGTGAAATCAGCGCGTAAACAATAAACCAGCCAACGCCGCCGTTTAAGGCAGCCTGAAAACGAGAAACACCATGCCACAACCCATCCCCACCGCCATCCAAAACCTAAAATGGGACGAGCACAACCTAATCGTCGCCATCGCCCAAGATGCCCAAACAGGGCGCGTGCTCATGGTTGCCTACATGAACCCCGAAGCCCTGCAACAAACCATCCAAACAGGCTATGCCCACTATTACAGCCGCAGTCGCCAACAACAATGGCAAAAAGGCGAAACATCAGGGCACACCCAGCGCGTGTTAGAAATCCGCACCGATTGCGACGGCGATGCCATCCTGCTGCAAATCCAACAAAACGGCGGCATCGCCTGCCACACAGGGCGCGAAAGCTGCTTCTACCGCCAATGGCAACACAACGACTGGCAAATCCAAGACCCCGTTATCAAAGACGAACAGCAAATCTACGGCAAAAAACCATAGGCAGCCTGAAACGCCGTTCAGCGTAGCCAAAAACCCCCTTTCAGACTGCCCCATCATCCCCAACCCAAAGCCCCCACCATGTATCAAAAAACCCTTGCCCAAATTACCGAACAACTCCAAGCCCAATTTGAAGAGCTAGACGACGATTTAGCCGAAGAACTGCAAAACAGCACCCCCGTAAGCGAAGCCGATATCGCCACCGCCGAACAACAACTTAACACACCCTTTCCCCTGTTTTATCGCGCTCTATTGCAACACTTTGGCACATCCTGCTGGCTTGGCATTGAACTAGACGATTTAGACCAAGTTGTCGCCAACACCCAATGGGTGCGCGAGCATTTCGCCAACCACCTCGCCGTTGCCCAAGATGTATTGCAAAACGGCATCGCATTCGCAGGAGACGGCAACGGCAACTACTTTCTCGTTCACGACAGTGGCGTATGGCTGCCCGACCACGACACCAACGAATGCAGCCACGAAGCCCCCAGCCTAGAACAATTTATTCTCAACGCTTTGGCAGAAGACCAAGAAGAATACGAAGAAGAATAACTCATAGGCAGCCTGAAACCCACAAGCAAATGGAACGTCGGCGGTTCGCCAACACCTTGCCAACCAGTAAAGCCCCGTTGAACATACCATTTGGCGATAAACCTTCGCCGCCCCATTTTAGATTTCAGGCTGCCTATTCCCAGCAACCCCATCCCCAAAGGACTCCCCACTATGCCCCAAACCATTCTCGCCCAGCTGCAAGCCACCATCAACGAGCGCAAAACCGCCAGCCCCGAAACATCCTACACTGCCCAACTGTTACACAAAGGGCAAGACAAAATCCTGAAAAAAGTCATAGAAGAAGCAGGCGAAGTGCTGATGGCAAGCAAAGACGGCGAAGCCCAGCATATTGTTTACGAAATCGCCGATCTCTGGTTTCACAGCATCATTCTGCTTGCCCACCACAATCTCAGCATCAACGACGTGCTAGCCGAACTCGCCCGCCGCCAAGGCTTATCAGGACTAGTTGAAAAAGCATCTCGCCCAAACGAGTAAACTCTATTAAAATGCGCCCTTTTCAGGCAGCCTGAAAACCACAAGGAACGAATCATGACCGATTGCCTATTTTGCAAAATCGCCGCCAAGCAAATCCCCAGCAGCATCGTGTATGAAGACGACGAAATGCTCTGCTTCAAAGACATCCACCCCGCAGCGCCCGTGCATCTGCTGCTCATCCCCAAAACCCATTTTGATTCGCTCGCCCACGCCCAGCCGCAGCACCAAGAACTGCTGGGCAAAATGATGCTGCGCGTGCCGCAAATCGCCCAAGAAGCAGGGTTAAGCCACGGCTTCAAAACCCAAATCAACACGGGCAAAGGCGGCGGGCAAGAAGTGTTCCATCTGCATATCCACATCCTAGGCAACCCCGTATAGGCAGAGCATAAGGCAGCCTGAAAAGCCCAAACCAGTTTTGTAACCACCCACAAGGGAGCAGCAAAATGACCACTCAAGTTCAGACCCAAACTGAAAAATATCTCCAACTCATCAAAGAAGAACTATTTGGTGGCTGGAAATTCTTTGAAGTCATCTGGCTAGCTGCCTTTATCGCCGCCCAAATTTACGCCTTCGTGCAAGACCCCGCCACTTGGCTGGACATGATTTCAGGCATCGCAGGCATCATCTGCGTAGTGTTTGTCAGCAAAGGCAAAATCAGCAACTACTTCTTTGGCTTAATTTTCGCCTACACCTATTTCTACGTTGCATGGCGCGCCAACTACATCGGCGAAATGAATTCCGTGTTGTATATCTACCTGCCATCACAGTTCATCGGCTATTTCATGTGGAAAAACAACACCACTCGCGATGCAGGCAGCGAAGCCGTTGTCGCCAAAGCATTAACCCCCAAAGGCTGGGTGATTATGCTTGCTATCATCAGCTTGGGCACATTCGGCTTCATCCAAATTCTACACGCCGTAGGCGGCAGTTCAGCAGGGCTAGATGGCGCAACCACCGTAATCACCTTCGTTGCCCAAGCCATGATGATTTTGCGCTACCGCGAGCAATGGCTGCTGTGGATTGCGCTGAACATCCTATCCATCGTATTGTGGGCAGACAAACCCGCTATGTATTTGATGTATGGCGCATACCTTTGCAACTCGCTTTATGGCTATTACAACTGGACAAAACTCATCAAAAAAGAGCCCGTTCAGGCAGCCTGAAAAGCCCAATAACCCCGCGCAGCCAGAATCCTTTTCAGGCTGCAGCCCTTTTTCATTAACTTTTTCATTAACCCAAAACTTTTTAACTAAGGAACTCAATCATGGGATTAACTTCAATCTGGCATTGGCTTATCGTATTGGCAATTGTCGTACTCGTATTTGGCACCAAAAAACTGCGTAATGTCGGCAAAGACCTAGGCGGCGCAGTGCACGACTTCAAAGAAGGCTTGGAAAAAGGCAGCGAAGAAGCCGCCAACAAAAAAGACGAAGTGATTGAACAAAAAAACGATAAACAAGCCTAATCATGTTTGATTTTAGCTTCACCGAAATGCTGTTATCAGGCGTAGTCGCCCTAGTGGTATTAGGGCCAGAACGCCTGCCCAAAGTGGCACGAAAAGCAGGCGAATGGGTAGGTAAAATTCAACGCTTGGCAGCAGGTGTTAAACAAGAATTGGCGGCCAACGGCGAATACGCCGAATTAAGCAAAGTGAAGCAAGATTTCACCAGCACGGTTGCTGATTTAAAACAAGAATTGCAAGATTTTGGCAAACAAGTTGAGCAAGAAACGCAAGAAATTGCTCAACAAACGCAAGAGCTTGCCCAGCAAGTGCAAGAAGACACGCGCCCCGCATGGGAGCGATTGCCCGAGCAAAAAACGCCTGCCGATTTTGGTATAGAAGAAACCACCGCGCCCGCGTTTGATTACGCGCCGCAGACGTATCCCATCGCCGCGCTAAACGCCAAATCTTTGCGCAAGCAAGCAATGGCACGCAAACGCGATGCCCGCCCGCGCCACCGCGCCACGCCTAAATTAAGGAGCCGCCGATGAGCCAAGTTACCGAGCCAAACGGCGAACAAGCGCAGCCTTTGGTGGAGCATTTGCTGGAATTGCGCCGCCGCTTGGTGTGGGCATTATTGGGCATCGCGCTGTGTTTTTTTACGATTGTGCCGTTTGCGCAGCCCTTGTATGCCTTTGTTGCCAAGCCACTGATGGCGGTGTTACCCAATACCACCAGTATGATTGCCACCGATGTGATTGCGCCTTTTTTTGTGCCGATTAAAGTGGCGCTGATGGCGGCGTTTTTGGTTTCGCTGCCCAACACGCTGTATCAAATTTGGGCGTTTGTTGCCCCTGCGCTCTATCAACACGAAAAACGACTGATTGTGCCGCTGATTTTGTCTAGCTTGGTGCTGTTTGCCGCGGGCATGGCGTTTTGCTACTTTCTCGTGTTTCCCGTGGTGTTCAAATTCTTTGCAGGCATGACGCCCACAGGCGTTTCCATGGCAACCGATATCGATAAATATCTTTCGTTTGTGTTGGGGATGTTTGTTGCCTTTGGCATGACGTTTGAAATCCCCGTGGTGGTGGTTTTGCTTTATCGCATGGGCGTGATTACCTTCGCGCAATTGCAAGCCGCGCGCCCTTATTTGATTGTGGCGGCGTTTATCATTGCCGCTGTGCTCACGCCGCCTGATGTGTTGTCGCAAATTATGTTGGCAATTCCCATGATTTTGCTGTATGAGAGCGGATTGGTGGTTTGTCGCATGATTAAACCGCGCCCGCGCGATAATGCCGAAGATACGGCAGCCTGAAAATTTTTATTAACAAGGATGAATAATCTTTATGAAAAAATCTTTGCTACTCATCGCCATAGCCGTTGCCTTAACGGGCTGTGCGTCTAAAAATAAAGAGAAAAAGATTAAGCTGGATCGTGATGCCATCACCGCGCAAAACTGGTCAAACGATCAGCTTTACAACGAAGCACGCTCCGAGCTCAACGCGAAAAACTACGACCGCGCCAACAAGCTCTATGAGCTGCTGCGCGCGCGCCAAGCCCCTGGGCGATACACCGAGCAATCGCTGCTGGATTCGGCTTATGCGCATTACAAAAACGAAGAGCCTGCCAAAGCGCTGGCGGCGTTATCGCGTTTTGAAAACAATTATCCTGCCAGCATTGATATGGACTACGCCTTGTATCTGCGCGGCTTGGTGTTGTTTGATGAAGACCAATCGTTTTTGCGCAAACTGGCATCGCAAGATTGGTCGGACCGCGACCCGCAAGCCAACCGCCGCGCTTATGGTGTGTTCAATCAATTGGTTACGCGCTATCCCGATAGCAAATACGCGGAAGACGCGCGCAAACGCATGGCGCAATTGGTGGATGCGTTGGGCGGGCATCAAATCGCCATCGCCAAATATTACGCTAAGCGCGGCGCTTATTTAGCCGCCAACAACCGCGCGCAGGAAGTAATTAAGCAATTCCAAAACACGCGTTTTGTGGAAGAAGCGCTGGCGATTATGGTGTACACCTACGGCAAAATGGGCAACGCCCAAGCTGCGGACGACAGCGCACGCGTGTTGCAGCAAAACTTCCCGCAAAGCCCGTATTTGCAAAAAGAATGGAAGCCCGATGATATGCCGTGGTGGCGTTATTGGAAGTAGGTTGCGGCAACAGGCAGCCTGAAAACGAAAACAGTTGGGTGCAATACCCGACTGTTTTGTTTGTGCCGATGGGGGTGTTTTCAGGCTGCCGTTGCTATTGTTGTTGGCGTGTTGTTTTGCCAACTAAGGCAGCCTGAAAACCCTTTTGTTATCCAGAAACCTTTTGTTATCCAGAAAACGGAATTCGCATGAAAAAATCTCTCTTTATCGCGCTGGCTTTGTCTGCCGTATTCGCCTATGCCGAGCCTGCGGAAAATCCGCAATATAGCCAAACCATGAGCCAAGCCAGCACCGATTTGCAAGAAGGGCGCGCCGATGCTGCGTTTGCCAAAATAAAACCGCTTGCCGAGCAGGGCTATCCCGAAGCGCAATACATTCTCGGCACGATGTATCACGATGGCGAAGGCGTGATTCCCAGCTCCATCAAAGCCGCCGAGTGGTATCGCAAAGCCGCCGCGCAAACCAGCAATCCAGCCGTAGCGCATTTGGCGCAAGAAGCGTTGGAAGAGCTTACCAAGCCCAGCGCCAGCGCAGAAGAATAGGCGTTTTTCAGGCTGCATCCATCCGTGCGAGCAAACCTGCTCACGGCAGCCTGAAACGCAATAACGCGCAAAAATCGTTTACAATACGCCCCAAAATCTTAACCCGAATTCACATCATGCCAACCGCTCCCGATATTGCCGACTGCATCCACCAAAATCTCGCCCAATATTTCCACGACCTAAACGGCGAAACCCCTTGCGGTGTGTACGATATGGTGCTGGCGCAAGTGGAAAAGCCGCTGTTGGCGTATGTGATGAACGAATGCGGCGGCAATCAATCCAAAGCCGCAGAAATGCTGGGCTTGAACCGCAATACGCTGCGCAAGAAATTGCTGCAACATCAGCTGATCAATTAAACCAAGGCAGCCTGAAAACGCCATGCGTAGATTTTCAGGCTGCCTTTAATATCGTCTAAACATGAATAAAATCATCATCCTAACGCTTATCGCTTTGCTCACCGCCTGTTCGGTTTTGGAAACAGGGATTAAAACCGAAACGGGGGAGAAATTGCGTTTGCAAGAGTATCGTGGGCGGTAAGGCAGCCTGAAAATATGAATATCGCGCAAATTTTCCTAACCAACCTATTCAGTACCGTTGCTGGAATATGGTGGGTTATCCCTATTTTGTTGATTGTGCTGCTGCTTAAATCGCCGCGCGTTAAAGGAATGTTGGGTGAGAAAATGGTGCAGACTCGCGCCGCGCTCAAATTAGACCGCAAAATCTATCGCCCATTTCACAATCTTATTTTGCCCAGCAACGGCGCAACCACCCAGCTAGACCATGTTTACGTCTCGCCCTATGGCATCTTTGTGGTGGAAACCAAAAACTGGACAGGTTGGATTTTTGGTGGCGAAAATCAAGCCAATTGGAGGCAAGTGATTTACCACAAGAAAACGCACTTCCAAAACCCTTTTCGATAAAACTACCGACACATCAAAGCGTTATCCGCGCTATTAGGGCAGCCTGAAAACATATTCCACTCGGTTGTCGTGTTCACGCATCCTGATTACACATTCAAAACCGCCATGCCGCGCAATGTTTGCGATTTAAGCCAGTTTGATTGCTATATCCGCAGTTTTCAGCAAGAAGTGTTAAGCGAAAACGAAGTGCAAAAGATTTGCCAAATCCTGTCGCAAGAGCGATTCGTTGACACACGCGCGCGCAGCAAACAGCACGTTCAATCGTTAAAACAGCGCCATTGAAACCAAACTTTCAGGCAGCCTGAAAGTAGGTTTACAGGTTTTGGCGAAGCAAAACTCCTTTACCAACCTTTTACGCAAGGAACGCAACCATGTCCACCGCAAAAATCCAACGCGCCCTAATCAGCCTATCCGACAAAACAGGCATCGTCCCCTTTGCCCAAGCCCTGCAAGCGATGGGCGTAGAAATCCTGTCCACAGGCGGAACCGCCAAGCTGCTTGCCGATGTCGGCATACCCGTGGTTGAAGTCGCCGACTACACAGGCTTCCCCGAAATGCTAGACGGGCGCGTGAAAACCCTGCACCCGAAAATCCACGGCGGCATTCTCGGGCGACGCGATTTAAGCGACCACGCCGCGCAAATGGCGGAACACGGCATCGGCAATATTGACCTTGTGTGCGTCAATCTCTACCCCTTTGCCGCCACCATCGCCAAGCCCGGCTGCACGCTGGAAGACGCGATTGAAAACATTGACATCGGCGGCCCAACCATGGTGCGCTCCGCCGCCAAAAACTGGAAACACGTCGCCATCGTTACCGACAACAACGATTTTGACAGCGTAATCAACGAATTAAAACTTTCAGGCTGCCTATCCGACCAAACCCGCTTCAACCTTGCGCGCAAAGCATTCAGCCACACCGCGCAATACGACGGCATGATTTCCAACTATCTCACCAGCGTGTCGGACGAAAAATTATCGGGCGAACCCGAAATCGGCACCTTCCCCGCCCAGTTCAACCAAAGCTGGCTTAAAGTGCAGGAAATGCGCTACGGCGAAAACCCACACCAGCAAGCCGCGTTCTACCGCGACGTTTACCCATTTTCAGGCTGCCTTTCCAACTACACCCAGTTGCAAGGCAAAGAGCTGTCGTACAACAACATCGCCGATGCCGATGCCGCATGGGAATCCGTCAAATCGTTTGACGCGCCCGCCTGCGTGATTGTGAAACACGCCAACCCCTGCGGCGTAGCCGTTGCCGACAGCCCGCTCACCGCCTATCGCCTTGCCTACGCCACCGACCCCACCAGCGCCTTTGGCGGCATCATCGCCTTTAACCGCGAAGTGGACGGCGCAACCGCCCAGCAAATCACCGACAATCAATTTATGGAAGTCATTATGTCGCCCGCGTTCACTGCCGAAGCCTTGGCGATTTTGGCGGAAAAGAAAAACGTGCGCGTGCTGCAAATTCCACTGCTCGCAGGCGCAAACCGCTTTGAATTAAAACGCGTGGGCGGCGGCTTGCTGGTGCAAACGCCCGATATTCATCGCATCGCGCGCGAAGATTTGCGCGTGGTTTCCAAACGGCAGCCCACCGAGCAGGAATGGGCGGATTTGCTGTTTGTGTGGAACGTGGCAAAATTTGTGAAATCCAACGCCATCGTGTTCGGCAAAGGCGGGCAAACCTACGGCATCGGCGCAGGGCAAATGAGCCGCGTGGACAGTACCCGCATCGCCGCCCGCAAAGCGCAAGACGCAGGCTTGGATTTGCACGGCGCGTGCGCCGCTTCGGACGCATTCTTCCCCTTCCGCGACGGCGTGGACGTGATCGCCGAACAGGGCATCAAGGCAATTATCCACCCCGCAGGCTCGGTGCGCGATGAAGAAGTGTTTGCCGCAGCGGATGAACACGGCATCGCCATGGTGGTAACGGGCGTGCGTCATTTCCGCCATTAAGCGGCAGACAAAAGGCAGCCTGAAAACGGCAAATGCAATTTTCAGGCTGCCTTTGCATGGCGATAAAGAAAGGGGCTGTCCTAGATAACTAGGATAAATTACTTCTTACCAATTGTTTTAAAA